>JBEKBO010000143.1:0-10569 GCA_050015355.1 Candidatus Korobacteraceae bacterium
ACGCCGCCACCAAACTGCGGCATGCGGCCGCAGGACGGGAAATCAGCACCTATAACCGAGATGTTTGTTTGGAACCTCCTGCTTCTCGATTACAGAACGGTTCTTGTTCAGAGGTTCCTTAGTCAGGGAGACTGCTTCCGCCGGTTTCTTCCGCTACGGTTGAAAAGAGACAGCTCCAGGGCCAATTTTGGTGTTCTCCCGGGGAGTCGCACACTCCACTGCCGAGCGTAGTCCTCAATCTCAAAATGCGAGTGACTGGCAGCCATTCGCGCCATCGTAGATGCGGACCATCCGCGGCGCCTCCTCGCGACTTTGGCGGGTCGGCACACGCCGTCATGTCTACCAGGTCGTGGGAACTTTACAGAGCTGCTTATTGCGAATCTGGTCGATATTCGTAGGTGATCACGCAATCCTGCCGAAAGAAGCCTGAGAACCAGATCATCTTGCCGCAGAAAATGTGCGTCTTGTGCATGGATCCACGCGCCAACATCACGTCCAGCGGATCGTGCGGCGGCCGATGAGCGGGATCTGTGTCTGGGGCGTCCACAGATCCGAACACGACTACGGAATCGGGCGTGAACGCGGATGCGAGCATCTGTTTCTCCTGCCGTATCGTCTCGCTGCTCTTGGTCCATACCCCCACGCGAGGAGAACGATTGGCAAAAATATTCTCTGGAAAATACGGCAACACTACTCCCGAGTAGTAGTTCGCTCCGTAGATAGGACGCTTCCCGACCATGGGTTTGAGAAACTCAGCCGCCTGCTTGCCAGGACTAGAAGGATCAACAAGCTGGTGGCGAATTGCACCCACCGTGGCGGGTATTTGTACGAATAGGACAAGCGAGAGGAGCCCGACGAGCAATGGCGTGAGCCACCGCGCCTCTGTGACCGGTCGCTGCGGCCATGCAGCCCAGAGGGAAACCAGCAAGGCCACCAGAGCCATTCCAGAATGCCAGCTCGTCCAAAACACCAGATTCATTGCGGCCAAAGTGCAAAGCAAAGGCAGGAAGCAGAAATAGCGTTTGATGGCAATGAACCAGATAACCAGAAACAGCACAGCCGCGCTCAAAGATCCTGCCGGCACGGCCAGCGATTGAGCCAGGGGTGCCACCCATTGCGCAAGCGAACCCGGTCCGATGTACAGTACCATCGACAGCAGCCGCTTGTGCAACGGAGCGTAATACCGGATGGCATCGAAATTATCCGGCGCGGGTCTTGCAATGTACCATGCCGCCAACAACGATCCGATCACCAAGACGGCTGCCAATAGCATCCGTCCAGGCTTCTGTTCGGTGCGCTCCCACTGTTTGGGGAAGCAATACTCCGCCGCAACCGCCAGGGCAATCCCAGCCCCCATGGCAAAACCGTATAGATTTGTCTGCACCAGAAGTGCGAGCACAACCGCGAGAGGAATGACTCGTAGCGGCTTCCGCCTCCACAACGCGGCTGCAACAAACGCCAGCAGGGTCGAAAGCGAGTAGCTACGCGCAACGACCGCGTACTGATACTGAAAAAAGAATGCGAATGGCACCAACAATCGCACGACCAGAGGCAACGGACTCCAGCGCAGCCAAACGTACACCGCAGCGCCCAGCATTGTGAGTGGGACGAATCCGAGGCCGCTGTACGGCAGGTGCAGGCGTATCAAAAATGAGAGCAACAGATGCCACAGCGGAGGAGTGCCCTCATACCGCATCTGTCGCAGAATGCCAGGCACACTGAGGTCGCGAGCGATAAGCCACCCCTGCGCCTCGTCCATACCTGGTACGTGATGCAAAACTGCAATGAGACCGCCGGCGACGAAGATCAGCAGCACTCCCAGGTCGGCCCAAGACAGACCAGTAACCTTCGCAGCCGAGAAACTCGATTCGGAAAGCAAGTGACCCGAATAACAGCGGACATCGGTTTTTTCTGTGGCCGACATTGCAATAGGGGCTGGTGGCCTGCCCAGTGCACACGTTCCCACACAGAGGGACCGCTGTAACACCCGGCAGAATTACCTTTGCTGATCAGAGTAGGAAAAATACTAGCACAATCCGGCAGCGCGAAGCCCTTCAAAAGGACGGCGGCTTTCCGAGGCAAGATTTTCGTAAGACTTGTAGTAGAGCGGGACGGGATCAGAGAGAATGCATATTCCGCGCGGTGCGCAATAAACTGGTCCTTGGTAAATTTCTCTACGTAGAAAATATAATCCCAATGCCCATGAGTGAAGATGAACTTGCCGATGTCCTTACACAGGTGACCTCTCTTTGCCAACTGCTCGCGGATAGCGATTCCTTAGGGTTGTCAGGAGTTCCAGGGGGAAATGTCTGCAACATAATGTTTGACAAGATGATACTCCCGATGCATATTTGCAATGTTTGATCAAAGCCGAAAACGAGGCCCGGAGCCGGCGCGCTGGCGAACTTCAACTCATGCCTTGACGAAGCTACGGCGCGAGGGTGGAAATGTCAGGCCGCGACGCCCGCTCACTATAACGCCATCCGATGTGGTCGTCTTAAGCTCATACCCGATACCGGACTCGAAGTGATTGCGCATTCTTTAACCCGCGGTGATGCTGCTTTTGAAATTGAAGAGGAATGGAAGAGTCAGAATCATGAATAATAAGTCGATCCCTAAGACAATGAGAGCCGCCGTTCTGCAAGCCAAGGGGCAATTGTGCGTGCAGGATTGGCCCGTCCCGGAGCCTGGGCCCTTCGAGGTCCTGATCAAGGTCATGGCATGCGCAATCTGCGGATCGGACCCTACTGTCGTGTACAAGGGATGGCAAGCACTTCCGCCCTACGGCACGTTCGTCCCGGGTCATGAGTACAGCGGCCAGATCGTGGCTACCGGTCCCAATGTACTCAATTTCAAAGTGGGGGACCGCGTCGCCATTGAAACGCACCACGGCTGTGGTTATTGCAAGAATTGCAAACAAGGACGCTATACCATCTGCATGAATTATGGGAAGACAGAAACCGGCCACCGCCATTATGGCTTCACTACAAATGGCGGATACGCCGGGTACGTGGTGAACCATATCAGCACCCTTTACAAGATACCTGACAACATATCTTTTGAAGAGGCGTCGCTGGTTACAACCGCCGCCTGTGTTCATTTTGCCTTGGATAACGTGGGTGGACTGCTAGGCGGTGAGACAGTGGCCGTCTTGGGTGCCGGCCCGATCGGCTTGATGGCCGTGCAGTTGGTGAAGGCCCTTGGCGCTAAGAAAGTTATTCTCTGCGGTAAACGCGATAGCCGGCTTAGAGCGGGCAAAGAAGTTGGCGCCGATGTCGTTGTAGACGTGGACCAGGAAGATCCTGTCAAGGTTGTCATGGCTGAAACCGATGGCGTTGGCGCGGACCTGGTGGTGGAATGTTCCGGTGGCAACACTGCTGTGCAACAGTCCATCGATATGGCGATGCGCGGTGGCCGGCTTTCCTTGATTGGCGACTCCCACGAACCTATGACAGTAGATATGAGGAAGTTCGTGTTGAGTGACATGCGCGCTGCCGGAGTGCGGGGAGAAGGCATGGGAGATTGTGCCCGCAGCCTGGCGCTTTTCGGCGCGGGAAAGATCCGGGCAAAACCGTTGATCACGCACCATTTTCCTCTCGAACAGATTGGCGAGGCATTTGACACCTTTATCCATCGCCGGGGAGGCGCGATCAAAGTAATTGTTCACCCCAATCAGGAATAGCTTGTGGATATGCCTATATAGCCCCGCAGGAGAATGAGATGGGTGAGCGGACAATTATGGAGGCGCGCGGTATTACCAAAATCTTTCCTGGCGTGCGTGCTCTGGACAAAGTAGATTTTGAGCTCAAAGCCGGCGAAACCCATATCCTGCTGGGTGAAAACGGCGCCGGAAAATCAACCCTGATGAAGATTCTTTCCGGCGCTTATGCGCCTGATGAGGGTGAAGTCTATCTCGATGGACAAAAGGTTAAGGTCTTCGATCCCCGCGTAGCTCAGCGCATGGGGGTAAATATTATCTATCAGGAATTCAACCTGATCCCCTACATGAATGTGGCGCAAAACATCTTCTTGGGCCGCTTCCCGAGAAGATATGGGTTAATCGATCACAGTAAAATGCACAGCGACGCAGCAGAGTTGCTCGGCAGCCTGAATATGAATGTGGATACCCATACGCTGATCGCGGACCTGACCACGGCTGAGCAGCAGATGGTAGAAGTTGCCAAAGCTCTTTCGATCCAGTCAAAGATCCTTATCATGGACGAACCGACGTCCGCACTTTCCGAGCGTGAAACGGAACAGCTCTTTTCGGCCATTCACCAGCTCAACCAGAAGGGGATTGGGATCATTTACATTTCCCACCGGCTACAGGAGCTGGATCAAGTGGGCGATCGGGTAACCGTACTCCGCGACGGTAAGTATGTGGGAACGAAGGCAATTCGTGAAGTGACTGTCGATGAGTTGGTCGGCATGATGGTAGGCCATTCGGTTGCCGAGGTATTTCAACGCGACCATCAATCCTCTGGCGCGGAATGCCTGCGGGTAGAAAACCTTTGCAAAGGCAGGCGACTGCGAGACATCAATGTAACTCTTCGAAGCGGGGAGATCGTGGGCCTTGCCGGTTTGGTCGGTTCAGGGCGGACCGACCTCGCTCGAGCCATCTTCGGAGTGGACAAGTATGACAGCGGAAAGATTTACCTCTTCGGCAAGGAGATCCATGATTTTTCCGTTTCCGATATGGTTGAACGGGGCGTTAGCCTGATACCGGAGGATCGAAAGAATCAGGGCTTAGCATTGATTCTGTCCGTGGCGGAAAATGTAGTTATAGCAAGCCTGAAGCATTTGTTCCCAAGAATGTATGTCGGCAAGAAGAAAGAAACGGACGTTGTCTTGAAGTATGTGGAAAAACTGCGCATTGCCACGCCCTCGGTATCAAGGCTTGCGCAGTATCTTTCGGGCGGCAACCAGCAGAAAGTAGTGGTTGCAAAATGGTTGTGCACCAAGGCAAAGATCTTTATCTTCGACGAGCCAACCCGTGGCATTGACGTCGGGGCAAAGAGTGAGATTTATGCTTTAATGGCTACCTTGGTAAAAGAGGGCGCTGCCATTCTGATGATTTCTTCCGAGCTCTCCGAGGTCATCGGCATGAGCGATCGTATCTATGTCATGCGCGAAGGAAGAATCGTCACGGAGCTATCCCATGCAGAGGCGACACAGGAACGGATCATTGAACATGCCATGGGCGCAGATGAGGTGAAACGGCAAAAAGAGCAGGCTGGAATGGCACGGATACAGAGTAACTAGGGGAAAACGCGATCCCGCCTGCTATCTGGGTGCGCGGCGAGTGGGGCCATCCCGTCAGAACATTGGAACTAGGATAATGCGCTCGTTTCTTATTAAACTTCCGTCTGCTGTATGGGTCATTCTTCTGATGATGACGATCTTTACCGTTGTCTCAGCCAGGTATCTTACGATAGACAATATCGTCAATATCATTCAGCAAAATTCAATATTGTTGATCCTGGCGTTGGGGGCAACGCTGGTTCTCCTAAGTGAAGGGATCGACCTCTCGGCAGGCGCTGTCCTGACGCTTTCCGGCGTAACATGTGCCCGCGTCATGCAGAGACTTATGGATTCAGGCTCATCGAACGCAACAGCCATGGTCGCGGGCGTCTCGATAGGGTTGCTGACGGGGGCGCTCATGGGGGCAATCACCGGCGGCCTTATTTCCATCGGGAGGCTACCGCCTTTTATTGCCAGCCTGGGCATGATGGGAGTGGGTGGATCGTTGTCACTTGTATTGGCCGAAAGCACCGCCATCTACATCCACAACCCGGTGTACGCTTTTTTCGGCGAAACGCTGGATAAGTCTATCCAATTGCCGCTGATGCAATACCTATCCATGCCCACTTTTATTGCGATATTCGTGTTTGTCATTGTATGGATAGTCCTCTACCACACGCCATTTGGCCGCTACATTGTCTCAATCGGGGGCAATGAGCAGGGCGCCCGCCTGTCTGGCGTCAACATTACTTTCTGGAAGTGGATGGTCTATGTCACGGCCGGCATTCTTTCGGGGATCAGCGGCGTTACGCTGGCAGCGCGTCTCGAAGCGGCCGACTCCATCGTGGGTATCGGCTGGGAATTTGATGCCATTGCCGCTGCGATCCTGGGAGGAACCAGTTTTGCGAAGGGGAAGGGCGGCATTGCAGGGACAGTTCTTGGGGTTCTGCTGATCGGGGTTGCCCGTAACGGATTGAATGTGAGTGGCGTTCCCTCGCTGTGGCAGCCTGCTCTAATGGGAAGCATTGTTATTCTTGCGATTGTGTTTGAGATCATCCATTCGCGCTGGAGGGAAGGGTCTAGATGATTTCAGCAAAAGCCCCGGCAAAGATATTTACCGCTGCAAGATTTATCGTGTTGATTGTTGTTTGCATTGCTATGGCAATTCTGACCCGTTCCGACGAGTATGGATTTGTCTTTCTTAACGGAACTAACCTGTTGAATATCGTAAGAAACGCCAGCATTCTCATTATCATTGCGGTTGGCCAGACCATCACTCTGACCGCGAAAGACGTGGATTTATCGGTAGGTTCGGTGCTGTCACTCACCAGTGTGCTGGCAGCGATCATGCTCAAGAGCTATGGATTTGGTGTACCTGTGGCAATACTCGCCGCGTTACTCGTCGGGGCATTTCTGGGGTTCATCAACGGTGTTTTGATTACTTACGTGGGGCTGCCCCCTTTCATTGCAACCTATGGCATGTTATGGGTGCTTTTCGGCTTCGCGTACCTGATCCTACGGGGCAATGTCATCTATGGCTTCCCGGCTACGTTCCGCGTAATTGGAAATGGCCATTTGTTTGGCATCCCGATGCCGATCATCGTGATGTTGATTGTATTTATCGCTGGTTATTTTGTCCTCTATCACACAACATTAGGGCGTCGTTTCTTTGCTACCGGGGCGAACATCGAGACAGCGAGAATGTCCGGCGTCAAGGTCGACAGGGTTGTAATTACCGCCTATGTCATCAGCGGCTTTCTGGCCGCATTGGCCGGCCTGGTTCTGATAGCGTATACCAACGGATCAGAGGCGCGGATCGGCGACAATTATCTGTTGCCGGTGCTGGCTGTTGTGGTGATGGGTGGGACAAGTCTGGCGGGTGGCCAAGGGAACCTTATGGGTACGCTGGTAGCAGCTCTGATTATGGCGTCGATTCATAACGGTATGAATATCCTGGCTGTTCCTGCAATCTGGAAATCTCTAGTCGTTGGGTTGTTGATTATCGCTGCTGTCCTTGCTGACCAAGGAATGCGGCAAAGGGCGTGACTCAAACATTCGCGTCTTTAAGAAGATTTTAGCGGCATTTCATTCGGAGAAAAAAATGAAGAAGAATTGTTTATCAGTTTTAGGGATACTGGCGATTGCCATGTTTATTTGTGTCCTTTCGGCTCCTGCGGCGGACACGAATGCGAAGCCCACAAAAGTCACCATGAAAGGAACACCTGGCAAGCCTGTAAAGAACTTCAATGCAAATATTAAAGCGGCAAAGAGGTATAAGATCGCGATAGTGGTGAAGTCTCAGGCCATCCCGGTGTGGGAGTCGCATCTGATTGCCGCCGCAAAAGCCGGCCGTGCAATGGGGGTAGACGTCATGCAATATGCCCCATCCAAGGCCGATAACGTTGAAGAACAGAAGAGGATACTGGAAGATTTGGTTACCAAGGGGGTGGACTGTGTTGTGCTAGCGCCGGCCAACTCCCAGGCGGTCCAAGGCCCGGTAGCTTCTCTGGTGAAGAAAGGCATACCGGTAGTCTATGACAATACCTTGGGCGCCGGTGATGATTATCTTACCTTTGTCGGTGTAGACAGCTACGAGGCCGGCCAGGAAATCGCCAAGGCAGTTGGCGAAAGAATGAACGGAAAGGGCAAGCTCTTGATCCTGGAAGGCGTGCCAGGACAGCAGACTTCCGATGATCGCGTGAAAGGCATCAAGGAATATCTTGCCAAGAACTATCCTGCCATTCGCTACAAGTCGATTTCAGCTCACTGGCAGTTTGATGAGGGTCGTCAGATCACGGAGGACACGCTTCAGAGCTGGCCGGACCTGAACGGGATAGTGAGCGTTGGCGGCAATATGGGTGAAGGCGCAGCCGAGGCGATCGCCGCGGCAGGACGGCAGGGCAAGGTTGTAGTCGGTAGCTTTGATGTGCAGGCGCCGACGGTCGCAGCACTCAAAGAAGGTAAACTGGCTTTCACGATTTCACAGAGTGTTTATGAGCAGGGTTATTGGTCTGTCGGGGCCTGCGTTGCTGCTTTGAATGGCAAGGAGGTTCCGCGTACGATCCTCACCCCGCTCAACGTCGTCAAAGCCGCTGATGCCGCTAAGTACGATGAATCGCCGAATGCTTTGAAGAGCCGCTAAGGAAGGTACAGAGAATGAAGCTCATAGATCCTCAAAAGAATCCGGTGGTGCCTACGCCTGACCATACGCAAGTTACCTCCCAGGAAATTGCCGGAAAGACCGTGGGAGCCAAGTCATGCGATGTGAAACTGGGCGTATACGCACCGGGCGGCGAAAGTACTTTCCATGACCATCCGTATTCCGAGCATGTTTTCTACCTTCTGGAAGGACAACTCACTGCAGTTGATGGGGCGAAAAAGGAAATTACCGTATATAAGGGGCAGGCGCTGTATATCCCCGCGGGAGAGAAGCACATGATGGTGAATCGCGGTAAAGAAGACGCACTATATGTTGCCGTGACAGCGCCGCCTCCCGTGTAGAGACTACGGACCGGTCTATTAGCGCCTTCTAGAGCAGTCTTAAGGTTGATGTACCCAGTGCTAGCACTACCGGGTTAAATGTCACCCCGGCAAACGCCGAGCGTTTGCCGGAGGCCCCGCACACCCGGCTCCTTCGCGGGGTATACCCTCTGCGAATCGGGTGTAGTGTTTCGGCAGGGAGATTTTCGTAATTACTCTTGCTGTGTCATCACTGAGCGATCCCGGGGAGCGAAGAATCTATTTATTTAGTTTTAATGCATAGACTCTTTTCTGCGCACGGGATGGCACTCTAAGTTCGGTCATGAACTTGTGGGAGGTACGCCTTTCGGGATGGCGATGCAGTTTCGTTTGCCAGGAACGAAGGCAAGGTATCTTATGAATATTGTTGTGATTGCCACGCTGGATACCAAGGGCGAGGAAGCCGATTTTATTCGTGGTGAGATTGCCAGAAAAGGTCATACGCCCATTGTGATTGATCCGGGCTCAGCCGGTAAGCCAGCGGTTCCTGCGGATGTCTCCCGGGAGGAAGTCGCGAGTGCTTCGGGCGAAAGCCTGGAACGGATACTCTCCCGAAAAGATAAGGCCTATGTGCAGCAACGGATGATCGAAGGACTCGTTCATCTTGTCTCGCGGAGGTACGCCGAGGGCAGCTTGCAAGGGGTGATTGCGGTCGGAGGAGGACAGGGGACTGCGATTGCGACGGCAGCTATGCGGGCTTTGCCCGTGGGTGTTCCGAAGGTAATGGTTTCCACGGTTGCCTCGGGCAAGACCAGTTTTGGACCTTACGTGGGCACCAAAGACGTGACCATGATCCATTCGGTTGCTGATATTGCCGGTCTCAATTTCATTACCCGAAAGATCATCGCCCAGGCCGCGGCTGCCGTGGTGGCCATGGCCGAGGTCAAAATATCCGCGCACGAGAGACGTGATCTAATTGCCCTTACTCAGGCAGGCGTAACCACACCAGGAGTCACGAAAGTCAAGGAACTGCTCGAGCAGGCCGGCTTCGAGGTTGTTGTTTTCCATTGCAATGGGATCGGCGGGCAGGCCATGGAGGAATTGATACGAGATGGCGTCATTCGTGGGGTAATCGATTATTCGCCGCATGAGATCGTCGATCTCTTGTATGACGGCTTGATGCCGGCATTGCCGGGTCGTATGACTGCCGCCGGCGACATGGGCATTCCCCAAATTATTACTCCCGGCTGTACGGATATGCGCTTGCACGAATGGGGTTCTATTCCTCCCGAACTGCACGATCGACCTTATGTCCGGCACACACCGACCCACACACACTTTCGAACCACCAGGGAAGAAATGGGCGCCGTTGCACACTACATTGCCGAACATCTGAATAGGGGCAAAGGACCGCGTGCCGTGATTGTTCCGAAGCGGGGTTACAGCATGATGAATCGCCAAGGTATGCCGCTCTATGATGACGCGGCAAACATGGGCTTTTTGGAAACACTTCAGAAGGAGCTCTCCCCGGAAGTCGAGCTCATCGCAGGGGACTATCACATCAACGACCCGGAATGCGCGGCAGCCACGGCCGAGCTATTCCTGAAACTCTGGGCAGCCGGACGTCCGCTGTCGCCGCGCGTGTAACAGCGGCTCAGTAAGAGCTGCGACATAAACTCACAGCAGAGAAAGTTCCTATTCACCAATTGATTCTACGACTCTGTCACGCGATTCTCGACAGCGTCGTAGGCTAGGGAGACTCTGATTAAGTTCTCTGCTTTCCACAGCTACTCGGGTTAAAGTGCAAGCGAGTAGGTGGATTGAGAAGATGAGGCAGAGGACATTGGCGATGATGACTGGCTTTGAGCG
>JBEKBO010000144.1:0-10328 GCA_050015355.1 Candidatus Korobacteraceae bacterium
TCACCTCGTAGGTGCAGAAAAAACCACTCCTGCCCCTGACTCGCTACCCTGCTCAACCGCAACTGGTGCGGCTGTTCGTCAGCCCCTGAGTTTCCACATCGGCCTTATCGACGGATCGGGGCGCGCCGCAACCAAGGCGGCGCACCCACCAAAGTTCCGGCGGATTCCAGGCTGACGCCTCGTCAACAGGCTGCTGAAAAAACTGTTCTCCGCGGGTGTCATCCTGAGCGCAGCGAAGGATCTGCTGTTTGCGCGTGCTGAAAGCAAAGCAGATCCTTCGGTCGCGCAAAATCGGCGCAACCTCAGGATGACACTGTACGAGTTTTTCAGCAGCCTTCTAATGCGTCTTCTGCAGCGTCCGCCCGCGTTGCTGAGACTTGGCAGTACTGCTCTCCAAAACCTCCAGGAACTTGGCGAGCCAGGCGGGATGCGCGGGCCAGGCCGGGGCTGTCACTAATATTCCGTCGACAACCGCCTCCGTCATGCCTACCGGGACGTAGATGCCGCCGGCACTCTCGACTTCCGGGGCGCAGGCCGGATAGGCGCTCACTTTCTTGCCTTTCAACACGCTGGCCGCGGCCAGCAATTGCGCCGCATGGCAGATAGCGGCAATGGGTTTCCGTTGTTCGTCGAAATGACGCACCATATCGAGCACCTTCGGATTCAACCGCAGATACTCCGGCGCCCGTCCGCCCGGCAGCACCAGCCCGTCGTAGCTGGCCGGATCAATCTGCGCGAAGGTAGCGTTCAGGGTGAAATTGTGTCCTCGTTTTTCGCTGTAGGTCTGGTCCCCTTCGAAGTCATGGATCGCGGTGCGGACGAACTCGCCCGACTTCTTATCGGGACACACCGCATCCACCGCGTATCCAGCCATCTGAAGCGCCTGGAACGGAACCATGGCCTCGTAATCTTCTACGTAGTCGCCTACGATCATCAGCAGCTTTCGTTGTTGCATATTGCATCTCTCCGGAAAGTCAGGGGTTGATCATTACAATGAGCGCTCGCGGCGCAAATGCCGCGTGCGTGGGTGATATGATCCACCATTTCGATGATAAAAATAACATTATCGACTCTGCAATGCAGTGAACCCGGCTGATGAAAAAGAAGGCACAAAAGCGAACCCCTGCCATTCGGATTGGCCACGATGACCGGCTCTTTGTGCTAACCGGCGCGGGCGTCAGCGCGGAAAGCGGCCTGGCAACGTTCCGCGGCGCCGGCGGGCTCTGGCACGGCCATCGCGTGGAAGAGGTTGCTTGTCCCGAGGCCTGGAAACGAGATCCCGAGCTGGTTTGGAACTTCTACTCGATGCGGCGAAAGCGAGCCGGGGCGGTGAAGCCGAATCCGGCCCACTTGGCGCTGGCCGAGCTTGAGCACAGACTGGGCGAGCGGTTTTTTCTGTGCACGCAAAATGTCGACCACCTGCACGAGCGCGCCGGTTCCAAACGCCTGGTGCACATGCACGGTGAACTCTTCCAATCGCGCTGCGAAAGTTGCGATGGCGAGCCCTTCGCCGACGAGAATCTGTATGCGAGCCTTGCCGACATTCCGCGCTGCCGCTGCGGCGCCCGCATTCGGCCGAATATCGTCTGGTTCGGCGAAGCCATTCTCCACCTGCCGCTCATCGCCAGGGAGTTGGAGCGGTGTACGGTTCTGCTCGCGGTTGGCACCTCTGGGCTAGTGCAACCCGCAGCCAGCTTTGTGCACTGGGCCGGCACCCTGCCGGGGAGCGTGGCGATTCGGACCTACTACGTCGGTCCGGAGGAGCCGGCAAATGCCTCCGCCTTCACCGATATCTTTTTGGGAAAAGCAGGCGAATTGCTGCCGCGCCTTTTCGAGGTCCAGGACTCCAGGGTTCGGGGCAAGCTAAGGCGTTCCCCATAAGCGATACCGGGGGGATGTATTTCCAACTCGCCTAAGGGTTTTTTCCACATTGTTTCCTGTTGACCGGGGAAACGTGAAAAGTACAATTGGAGTTCCTGGTGCGGAATTCTTGCACCAGCCAGCGCAAGCGGTCCTTGGCGGGACCGCGGAGGCCATGAATGCACGCTTATTTGTGCGGGTCCGTCGAGTATTCTCCCGACCAAGGAAGAAGTTGGCGGGCCGCTATAACTCCCTTTTTGCAAGCCCTCGGACACCACGTCTACGATCCTCAACTCGATGATCGAAAGAGTCTGACGGAGGTCGAGCGGCGCGAGTTTCGCAACTGGAAAGCCGACAATCTACCCAGATTCCAGAAGGTCATGCGCAAAATCATGGACTACGATCTGCAACGCCTCGAAACCCGTTGCGATTATGTGGTCGCCTACTGGGACGAGTACGCCTCCCGTGGCGGCGGCACTCAGGGCGAACTTACATTGGCTTACCGCCGCGCATGTCCCATTTACCTCGTTACCAATATGCCGATCGAGCAAGTCAGCAGTTGGATTCTGGGCTGTGCCAGCGCGGTGTTCACCGATTTCGAACAACTGAAGGACTTCCTTCGCGGGAAATTCGCTTCCACGCCGAAACCGGAGCTTTCCGAGTTGGAGCCCGTCGACACGCCGTAAACAACTGGCACGAAGCTGCGGAGCCCAGCCAAACGAACTACCCCAGGTTAGCCCAGTCACCCCAGCGAGCCGAGCCTCGCTGGGGACCCCGACGCGGGCGAACCTGGGGCACCTGCCCACCATTCTTCAAAGAATTATTTGTGAAGTAGGAGTCTGGAAGAAATTCCGGAATCGGTTGCTTCGTCTCGGGACCGTTACCGTTGGCTCGCGTTGGCTTCGAACTCAGCCAGCGCCTTTTCCAGTTGCCATTGCTGACGGGCTTTTTCGCTTCCCGCCAGGAACTTCTGGCAGGCTGCTCCGGATGGGCGGGCTGCCGGCTTCTCGTTGGCGCACTCTTTCACCAGCATGAACTTGTGCGCATCCGCCCAAAGACTCTGCCCGGGGAGAAAGGCGTGTTCCATTCCGGTGCGCACCATCTTCTTCAGACACGAGTATTCGGCGCCTTGGTCTTCGACCGCCCGCTGATACTCGCGCGTGATTTCCGAGCGCGCGACTCCCTCGTCATCAGTCGAGAGCGCGACCGGAACTCCCGCTTTCAGGTAAGCCGCCAGGGGATGCCGCCTGCCCTTGACGCCCAGGATTATGTCGTTGCTGCTTAGATTGATCTCGACCATGACGTTCAGGCGCGCCATCTCCTCGAGCAACTCTTGCGGGTCCTGCTCGTACATGATGTCGACGCCGTGGCCAATTCTCTCCGCGTGCCCAATCTCAACCGACTCGCGGATGTGGAAGCGCAGCGCCTCGGGAGGAACCATCCCCGGCGCCAGCTCTCCGGCATGGAGCGCCACGTGGATGTTGGGATACAACTCCTTGAGGAAGCTCAACATGCGCATGTGTACCCCAAAATCGCGCAACGGCACCAGCCAGTCTTCCGGCTGCACCATGTTGACGGCGACCATGCGGGAATCCTGCCGCGCCAATTCGAAGGCCAGCAGCATCTGCGAAAACACCTGGATTGGGGAAACGGCCCGCAGCACCGGATAGATGTAGCGCACAGTTACGTCGCAACCCGGACGAACCAGCGTCTTGTTGCGTTCGCGGCAATTGAGAATCCGGTCCCGCTCAGCCTCCCATGCGTCGAGATTGCGTCGCGATTCCGCCACCAGGTCGCTCATGCCTGAGGCCAGCAGCTTTTCTCGCATGTGGCCGAAATTATCGTCCCACTGGATTTTCGCCGCCTGCGCGATCGCTTTGCTTCCGTCGGGAGACGCCATCAGTTCCAGGTACTGCACTTTGCCATCGGCCGCCCGTGAAACGACCTCAGCCAGAATCTCGCCATTATGCCCCTGTACGGCCGCGCCGAAGCGGTAAAAGGCGTCGAAGAAGTGGTCGTGCCCGGACTCGGCCATCCGGTTCCAGCCCCGCATCGACCAGGCATCGATCATTTGGCGATAGAGAACGGGGTCGGTCAGCGACTGCGCGGCATCGACCTGCCCATCTTTGCAAGGCGGCTGCATCAGCGTCATGGTCCGCACTTCGAGACAAAGGTGTGACTCCGCCGCAAAGCGTGCATAGGTCTCGGCATAGGCCGCGCCCGTCAGGTGGTTGTGCAGATCCGTCCCTTTCGGCATCTGCTTCAGGAAGGCATAGAGAGCCGGGCCGTTCGACTTCACCGAGTCCATCAGACGCGCGGTCTTCTGCTCGGGAGTCTCTGCCGCGGACGGCGCACCTTGCCGCTGCGCGATTGCTGCCGCGGTGGCAGGCCTTGCGGGAGCCTGGCTGAAGGCCTGGCTGGCCGAGCCTGGCTGAGTGAAAACGAGCTGCAGGCAGAGCAAAACCGCGACACACCATGCGCTACGCATGCGCATTCGCTGGTCCTCCGGACGGAACGGTCAGGTATTAGCATCATAAGGGAGAGTCTCGCACCGGCAAAGCACGAAGTCACAAACCGGGCTGCAATTTTCCGACTGGTAGCCAATCTCGGCCCTTGAGCCCGCTTTGCAGGCTGCGAAGGGACGCAATCAGCGCTTTTGCCGCACTTTAGTGGCGTTCGGAGCGCCCGGTCAGGGCAAATCATCACCATGCGCTGGGACTTGCGCCGGCGCTTGAACATTTGCCGAAATGCTTTTACCATCATCCGTTTTCCGACTTCCTGAAAGCTATGAGTTTTCTGGAGGCTAATGACAGTGTCCGATCTCAAGGTTCTTTTTTCGCGTGAACAGATAGCCAGACGGGTAGCGCAGCTGGGCGAAAAGATCACCCGCGACTTCGCCGGAGAGCAAGTCGTGCTGATTGGCGTGCTCAAGGGCGCCGCGATTTTCCTCAGTGACCTTTCGCGCAGCATCCAGCTCGACGCCACCTTCGACTTCATCTCCGTTTCCAGCTACGGAAACGAGAAACAAAACAGCGGCGAAGTAAAACTGCTGAAAGATGTCGATCAATCGATGGAAGGCAAGAACATCATCCTCGTCGAAGACATCCTCGATACCGGATTGACGCTCTCGTACCTGCGGGATGTCCTGCTGGCGAAACGCCCCAAGACGCTGCACATTGCCGCGCTGCTGGACAAAGTGCCTCGGCGCATACAACCTATCAAGGCAGATTATGTCGGCTTTGAAATCCCCGACGAATTCGTCGTCGGCTATGGCATGGACTACGCGGAGAAATACCGCAATTTGCCGGACATCTGCGTCGTTCCCGAATGATCGGATACACGTACTCTGGAACTGCTATAGAATTCGACAAGTCATGATTCAAACCGGCCTTTTATCTCCCACAGGCGCTTCCGGGCCAGGGCTTCCGGACTGGAAGGACGCAGCCAAACTCATCGATCACACGCTGCTCAAGCCCGAAGCAACCCGGAAACAGGTCGAGAAGCTGTGCCGTGAAGCCGTAGCCTACGGCTTTCATTCGGTCATGGTGAATCCCTGTAACGTCGCCTACGCGGTTTCGCTGGTGCGCGGCTCCGGCGTTTTGGTGGGGACAGTGATTGGGTTTCCGTTGGGAGCGACCACCACCACGGCAAAGTTGGCCGAGGCCGCCGATGCGCTCAAACTGGGAGCGCGGGAACTCGACATGGTCATCAACATTGGCGCTCTCAAATCGGGCGAACGCGACTTGGTCGAATCGGAAATCCGTGCGCTCAGCAGCCTGGCACGCCGCTCCCGGGCGTTGCTCAAGGTGATTCTTGAAACCGCGCTCCTAAGCACGGAGGAGAAGATTCTCGCCTGTCAGCTTTGCCTGCGCGCCAAGGCCGACTTTGTAAAGACCTCGACCGGTTTCGCATCCGCCGGGGCCACTGCCGCCGACGTGGCGCTGCTGCGCGGCGTGGTCGGCCATGAGACGGGAGTGAAAGCCGCCGGTGGAATCCGCACCGCCTCCGACCTGCTGGCCATGGTCGAGGCCGGAGCAAGCCGCGTGGGCGCCAGCGCCAGCGTCTCAATCGTGCAATCGATGGGCGCGCCAGCCAGATTTTAACCCCACATTCGCCAACTACGGGCGGATGTGGGCCACCGTCCCGCCGTTTGTGCGGTCATCCCTCTTAATCTGCTTCCCTTCCCCCGTGCCGTGATTTACAACGTGATCAGAGGCGGATACCATCCGCGTATCTGCTCCAGGGAACGCAATGGGACGACTTACAGGTGTGATTGGCATCGTGGTGCTGCTCGGCTTGGCCTTTGTGTTCTCCAGCAATCGCCGGGCGATCAAGCCCAGAACCGTCGTCGCCGGACTCGGGCTGCAAATCCTGTTCGCTTTTCTGGTCCTCAAATTCGAATACGGCCGGCGCGCACTGACCGTGGCCGGAGAGGCCGTCAACCGGTTGCTGAGTTATTCTTTTGCCGGTTCCCAATTCGTCTTCGGCGAGCTTGGCGTCAAGCACTCGAAATACGGTTTCGATTTCGCGTTTCAGGTCTTGCCGACCATCATTTTCATCGCCGCGTTCTTCGCCATTCTCTATCACTACGGCGTCATGCAGTTCATCATCCGCGTCGCGGCCCGCATCATGATGCGCCTGATGGGGGCAAGCGGTGTCGAGTCGCTCAACGTCGCGGCCAGCATTTTCATGGGACAAACCGAAGCGCCGCTGACCATTCGTCCGTTTCTGCCCACGGTGACACAATCGGAGCTGATGGTCATCATGACCGCCGGCATGGCGCATGTTTCGGGCGGCATCATGGGCGCATATATTCTCAGCGGAGTCGAGGCCAAGCACCTGCTCACGGCGGTCATCATGACAGCGCCCGGAACCATCCTGCTGGCAAAGATGATGGTGCCTGAAACCGAGAATCCGCAAACGCAAGACGCCGTGGATGCCGGCCGCAATGAAGAAGAAAAGCATGAGAACGTGCTGGCGGCCGCGGCGAAAGGCACCAGCGACGGCCTGGGCCTGGCGCTGAACGTGGCCGCCATGCTCATTTCTTTTCTGGCCATCATCGCGCTGCTCAATGGAATTCTCGGCGGCGCGCATAGCTGGCTGGCGGCGCATCGGTTCCCGTGGTTCCCGGCAAGCCTGGAGACGATCTTTGGCTGGATGTTTGCGCCGATAGCGTTCATTATCGGCGTTCCGCTGCGCGATTGTCTCGCGATCGGCAACCTGCTGGGCACTCGCATGGTGCTGAACGAACTGGTGGCCTATACCATGCTCGGCGCGCAAAAGGCCACGCTCGATCCGCGCTCGTTCACCATCGCCACCTTCGCTCTCTGCGGATTCGCCAACATCAGCTCCATCGGCATCCAGATCGGCGGTCTCGGCGCGCTGGCTCCGAATCGCCGCGGAGACTTGGCACGCCTCGGCTTCCGCGCCATGATCTGCGGTACGATGGCGAACTTGATGTCGGCTTGTATCGCGGGGATCTTCTTATGAACACCGGGGCCATGAACACGGCGGTTACACCCGAACCCGATGAGTTCACCCGCGCTGAACAGGCGGCGCAATTCATTCTTGCCGCACTCGCGCAAAACCCTGCCCTGGGGATTCCCCGCATTGCCGTCGTTCTCGGCTCCGGCCTGGGAGATTTCGCCGGCAACTTGCAGCCCGCGGTCGTGATCGCCTACGAGCAGATTCCGTTTTTTCCGCGCTCGACGGCCATCGGCCACGCCGGCAGGCTGGTCATCGGCAAACTTGGCGATGTGACGGTCGCGGTCATGCAAGGCCGGGTTCATCAATACGAAGGCTACACGGCAAAGCAGACGGCGTTTCCGATTCGCGCTCTCGGGCGCTTGGGAGTGCGGGCGTTGGTGTTGACGAACGCAGCCGGCGGCATCAACCCACAATACGGCGAGGGAGCGCTGGTCCTCATCAGCGATCACATCAACTTGCAGGGAGCCAATCCACTCAGCGGCCCCAACGATGAGCGCTTCGGCCCGCGCTTCCCCGACATGACCAAGGCCTACACCGGCGCCTACCGGCAGATCGCGCTCGATGCAGGCCGCAAGCACGGCATGGAACTCCACGAGGGCGTTTACGCCGCGCTCGCCGGGCCGAGCTACGAGACGCCCGCCGAGATTCGCTACCTGCGCGCGATTGGGGCCGATCTGGTGGGCATGTCGACCGTCCCGGAAGTGATCGTTGCGCGCCACATGGGAATTGGCGTGCTGGCGATCTCATGCGTCACCAATATGGCCGCCGGACTGCGACCCCAACAAGCCAACAACGGGCTTGTCGGGGACCCCCTATCGCCTCGCGAGATCAATCACCAGGAGGTGCTCGCGACCGGAGCGCGGGTGCGCGGCAAATTGCTGGCGCTGCTTGGCGACGTTATCCCCGGCATCGAAGAGTCGTTCAACCCCAACAAGCCAACATCGGGCTTGTCGGGGACCCCGGGTTCGAAGTAGGCGAGCATGAAACCATACCTAATCGGCATTGCCGGGCCATCGTGCGCGGGCAAGAGCTACCTGAGCGCGCACCTCGCGCGGCATCTGGACGCCGCCATGTTGAACCTGGACTCTTACTACGCCGACCTGAATCACCTCAGCCTGGCACAGCGCGCGCACTTCAATTTCGACGCTCCCGAGTCGATTGATTCACCCTTGCTGATCGAGCACGTGCGCCAGCTCAGCCGTGGCGACGCCATCGAAAAGCCCATCTACGATTTCAAAAACCACTCCCGCACCGGGCGGACGGAACACCTCGAACCGAGCCAGTTCATCATCATCGAAGGCCTGTTCGCGCTCTACTGGGAAGAGATTCGCGCCCTGCAGGCGACCAAGGTTTTTGTCGACCTCGGCGAGGAGATATGCCTGGCGCGCCGCATCGAGCGCGACACCCGCGAGCGCGGGCGAACGCGGGAGAGCATCCTCGAACAGTTTTCCGCCACCGTGCGGCCCATGGCGCAACGCTATGTGCATCCCACTCGCCAGTTCGCGGACGTGGTGCTAACCGGCGACGGCGAAATCGTCGAAGAAATGGAGCGGGTGCTCAACCACATCAAAGCCGGAAGCTCACGGTAGCGGGACTTGGAGTCGGTTCCCTTGTTGGTATTTCCAGATTTCCAAGAGGATGTCATGGCGACCGGAGCGAAGCGGAGTGGAGCCACCCTTTGTTTTTTCGGCAGTAGAAACAAAAGGTGGCTCGACTTCGCTCGCCATGACAGTTTGAGTTTATGTCGGGATATACCTACCGGGCTGGGTGGCAAGGTTCTTGCCTTGACACAATATAGTCAAATCACTATATTTCCCCGATGACCAGGGCGCGCCAAACCGGGGACCGGAATGTCTTTAAAGACATCGGCGTACCGAATGCGGAAGAGCACTTCGTCAAAGCGCAACTGGTATTCAAGATTGACACGCTCATGAAAGAGCGCGCTCTGAAACAGAAGGAAGCCGCCGAGCTGTTCGGCGTTCGCCAGCCCGATATATCGAAAATGCTGCGCGGGGAATTCCGTCAGTTTTCCGTCGAACGTCTTCTGCGCTTCCTCGTGGCGCTGAATCAGGATGTCGAGATTGTTGTAAAGCCGCACCGTAGCAAGAACAACGCCCCGGCCCTGCATGTCGCTTGAACGTGGAACCACGGCGCTTCCGCCCCGGGCGGATGGTGGCCACCAGCCAGGCAGAATGGAAAGTGGAACCCAGGTTAGCGCCGAACAACGCGGCGCAGAACCTGGGGCACCCGGCTCACCGGCGATGGCGAAATCGACGACGAAATGGAGTTGGTGCTCAACCACATCAAGGCCGGAAGCTCTCGCGGCGGGAGGCGATCTTAGACAGGGTTGGCAATGAACGCCAGGAACTCGTCCCCTTTATCGGACGTGCGTTTGGCAATAGCCCCCTGCACGGTCATCATGCCGTGCAAGGAATCGGATGAAAACAGACCCCGGGTAAACAGGTCTCGCACCACTTGGTCGTAAAACGCCTGCTGCCCTTTGAGTTCGGGATACATTCTCTCCATGACCTGAGCCGGCGATCCCATGTAAAAGTTTGGAGGCCCCTGGTAGGCCTTTGTCGGTTTTGCTGCATTCTCAAGCGCCTCTTGCGGGTTTCTAAAGAAGGCAAGAATGCGAATATGCCATCCCGTCAGAGAGTCCAGATAGGACAAAAACATCTGCTGCATATCTTCATTAGGAGCGCGCCCAAGGGCGATGTTCAAAAGCGCGTTGCGAAGTGCTTCGCGCTTTTCCTGCTTGTGTGTGCTGATCACAGAGCGAGTAATCTGTATAGCCGCCGACACAAACTCCTCGTTCTGCGCTAAATTTTCTACCCTGAACCCCTCAGCTTTTGCCTCTATACACATGCGCATAAATAAAGGGACATACGATAGCGGATGTGACATACTGGTGGCATAGAGGTGGCCATGCTTCCTCGATTGCTGCGGTTGCATCCGAGTACCTCCCGCCAGTTGATCCG
>JBEKBO010000145.1:0-10974 GCA_050015355.1 Candidatus Korobacteraceae bacterium
TGCGCCATCGTGCAAAGTCTTTCCGCGCGTCAAAGCTGCGGCGGAAAGGGCGCTCGAGATCGAGGATCTGCCGGAAGCGCGAACCGCATTGGCTGCTTATCATCTTTTTTATGAACACGACTGCAACGCGGCCGAGGCCAATCTGGTACGGGCGCTGGCCGTGGATCCGGGATGCCCGCTCGCTTTGGGTGGGTACGCCCAACTGCTGGCAGCATTGGGAAGGCATGAAGACGCCGTCGGCTTGATGCGGCGAGCCTGTGAGGCGAATCCGTTTTCCAGCTACACCGGGATGATGCTGGGCTGGGCTCTTTACTACGCTCGAAACTATGAAGCGGCTCTGTCGCAATTGAGACATGTCATGGAGATGGATTCGTCCTTGTGGATTGGCCATACCACGATGGGCATGGTTCTGGAACGACTGCAAAGAACAGAAGAGGCGGTCCACGATGGGCATGGTTCTGGAACGACTGCAAAGAACAGAAGAGGCGGTCGCGGAATTTCGCCTAGCCGTTAAGCAATCCAACCAGAGCTCTCTGGCTAGGGCACACCTCGCCTATGGGCTGGCACAATCCAGCGACCGGGCAGGCGCAAGCGAGATTCTGGACGGGCTCATCAAAGTTCGAAAGAGACATTTCTTCAGCGCCTACTGGATTGCGACGATTTATGTCGCGCTGAATGAGCCTGC
The DNA here is from genome assembly GCA_050015355.1 of Candidatus Korobacteraceae bacterium. Classification (GTDB taxonomy): domain Bacteria; phylum Acidobacteriota; class Terriglobia; order Terriglobales; family Acidobacteriaceae; genus CAWBRT01. The sequence continues at coordinate 686 of JBEKBO010000145.1, forward strand.
ATCGGTGCTGCAATGGCTGGATCTTGCAGCCGAGGATCGCTGCAGCAGGATCGTCTTCCTGCGGGAAGATGTAAACTTCGCGGCGATGCGCTCCGATCCCCGTTTCCGGAACCTTCTCGACCGAGCCTTCGCGCCTGGTGGCTCTGTGGTACGCAATAATTTCGTCCCGCATTCGCAACGTAAAGAAAACGCTGCTAGTTGAGTCGTTGCCCACCGAGTTCTCAGCGTTGCCTTCCTCATCGGGAAGACCGAGCATTGTGTCTCTTGGAAAAACCTCTTTTCAGGAAGGCTACCCGGGCAGCCACGTCAGCAGAAAGTACAGCGCATAAGTTTGCGGGCCGTTGGTCAGCATAATGCCGATCATCGAACGGTGCCGCAACAGAGTGCCGATGGACATACGGACATACTCCTGCTTGGGTACGTCAGCCTGCTTCGGCGCAGCGGCTCGGGAAGCCAGGATGTAGCGCCGCTCCGCTTCGCTAATCCAACGGGCAACTTCCGGACGCCGATAGAACAGCAACCAGACGGCCAACCAGACAAAGCCGACTGAGCTCAGGATGATAAACGAGGGCCGCCAGCCATAGTGCGCTACGACCCACGCCGCCGGAGCGGTGGTCACGCCGGGCCCAAACAAAACCCCCGCCATCATGATGGCGGTGAAAGCACCCCGCTCTTTGAGCGGCGACCATTCGCGAATCACTACGTTCGATCCGGGCAGGCATGGTGTCTCACCGATGCCGAGAAAAATGCGCACCACGAACAGACCAAAGAGGGTAGTCATCACTCCCGTGGCCATGGAAGCAAGCGACCAGAAGACCAGCGCCACCGGTATGACGACACGCACGCCGAAGCGATCCAGCGACCAACCAGCCAGGAGCATGGTGGCCGCGTACCCCCACAAGAAAGCAGAATACAACGTGCCCAGACTCAACGGGCTCAAGCCAAACTCTTTCGCGATTACCGGGCCCGCCATCGACATGATCATGCGGTCAACGTAGGCTACCGTGATCATGAGCAGTAGCAGGACGGCGATCACATAACGCCGGCGGCCTACTGGGCCTTCGTCCGGAGCGAAGCCGATGGCGGCTCCTGCCGCTGCGGCTGGTTTATCGAACACTGTCTGCGCCATAGCATTCCTCTCTGGCCAATGCCTTCCGCACCCATGGCAACAGCTCGACTCGGTTTCCGGGTCTGCGCGGGCTATGCCACGCTCTCTGAAAGGTCATCGGTAAACGTTAATTGGTGCACACATTCTCACGATTGCACCTGGTTGTCAATTGCGCCGAAACAGTACCTTAGCCTGGCCTTTTACGGGCAGTGGCCGCGCCGGCGGACCTCGGCCGAAACAGGATTTCGCCGGTGCGCGGGACGACCGCCACGTCTTCCTGTTCCGGCCACGCCAACGCGGGGTTTCGAGGCCAGTGGTGGCATCGTATTGGCCTCTGGCCGGTAAGTATACTCAGTTGTGCGTCGGTCATCGGCGTGGTGTTTTAAAGATGTGCGGGTCGCCTGCCATTCCTCCCACGGTATTTCCGCTCTAGCCGCGTCCGAACAACGGCATGTTGGTCGGCATCAAGGTGATGAACTGAACATTCGCCTCCAATGGCAAACTGGCCATCCAGACCACGGCATCGGCCACGTACTGCACGTCCATTCGGGGCTCGGGCCTAATCGTACCGTCGGCTTGGAGGACGCCGGTGACCAACTGCTGGGACAATTCGGTAGCGACGTTCCCCAAGTCGATCTGGCTGCAAGCAATGTTGTACTTGCGTCCATCGATCGCGATGCTCTTCGTCAGTCCGGTAATCGCGGTTTTACTCGCGCCATAGGGCGCGCCGTTGGGACGCGGTGAGTACGCCGCCGTCGATCCATTGTTGATGATCCGCCCGCCCTGCGGGTCCTGCGATTTCATCAGCCTATATGCTTCCTGGGCACAGAGGAATGCCCCGTAAGATTGACGGAGACAACCGCGTCCCACTCCTCATAGCTGAGATCTTCGAATGCCGTACGCGAGTTCTTGCCGGCGTTATTGAAGAGCACGTCTAGGCGTCCGAAAGTCTCTTTCGTTTTGGCGAACAGCGCCCTGGCCTCATCGGGACGGGTGACATCCGTCGGCACCACGAGCATACGACCTCCCGAAGGCTTCGCCATCGCAGCCGTCTTCTCCAGTTCCGCTTTGCGTCGCCCGGCCAACACTACGGAATATCCCGCCGCCTGCAACACAACGCTAACCCCGCGTCCGATGCCACTGCCGGCTCCGGTCACCAGTGCGATCTTATTGCCGTTCATCGCCATATTCGCTTCCTGATTGTCTTGATTTGCCACAAATTGGCGCGGAAATTGTGACAGATCGGGCCATAGATTGGCAATCCAAGAATGGTCACGGCAAAGTTGTAGCCTTGTGCTTGAAGCTCTAGATTGGCGTGCGAACAATGTGGCCCACGCTGAATCTACGCAGACAAGTTCGACCAGTTGTCAAGGGCTGGTGAAGACGAGCGGACGGCTGGTGAAACATGCCCGCTATTATTGGCTATTGTTAGCGGAGAGCCATCTGACGAAACGGCTGTTTGGCGGGATGCTCGGGCGGATCGCCGGGCTGTTGCTTCCGGCGGGATAGCCGAGGCTGTGGGAGCCGGAAAATCGATCCAGAGCCAAAAGGGAACGGAGGGGTGTCTGCCAAAACCGGATGGGAAGGCCGTGGTCAGCAGTTGCGGGACTTGGGTTGGGGCACACGGGGACCCTGTGCCGAGCCCTGGGCCCAGCCAAAGAAAAAATAGTGCGCTCGACTCCATCGCGGGGTATATAGTCTGGGGCTGTTGGGAGCTAAAACGGAAATTCCGGCTGGAGGCCTCTGGATAAGGTCTGGAGCGCGAATCCTTACCATGCCACAATCCGGGCCTACCAAGGCAGTGCTGATGGCGGGTCGTGCCTAATAAGCTTAAGTCGCTGGCAGGTTAAGCTCGCGCGACCATTTTCTGACCAACGCGCGAAGGGGCAAGGTGCGGAAATTCTACGTGTCTCGCGGAGTTTGAAGGTCAGGACTGATGTTTTGAAGTGGGGACAGGAGGGAATCGAAATGAGCACTAAGACACCTCAAATCGATACCGGAGCCGCAGCGCCCAGCGTGGCCTTCCCAATCGAAGCCGCCAGCAAGATCCGTGTTTGGTTGGCACTCGTTCTAGCTTTCGTGGTCCTGGTGGCATATCTGGATCGGGTGAATGTCTCGCTTCTAATCGCATTCCCCCGTTTCCTGGAGGAGATGGGACTTAAGGGCAACCCTGTCGGACAGGGTTTATTGATGACCTTTTTCTTGATCTCCTACGGCTTGGGGAATGTTCTTCTCGGCCCGGTTGGCGACCGGCTGGGGCCGCGCAAGGCAATGTCCATAGCTCTGGTTACGTGGGCGGCACCGCTTATGGTCGCCGCCAATGCGAAGACGATAACTGTTCTCTATGCTTCCATGTTCGTCCTGGGAGCTGGGGAGGCTCTGCACTACCCGATGCAAATCGCGTTAGTGAAGAACTGGTTCCCGCGGCAAGAAAGAGGAAAAGCGAATTCGACCTGGCTACTCGGACAAATGATCGGGCCGGCTCTCGGCATGTCCTGCTTCAGCATGGTTTTAGCGGGATATGGTTGGCGCGCTATCTACTGGCTATGTGCCATCCTGAGTATGGCCGCCGTTCCCCTGATCTGGTTTGTGATCCGCGATCGCCCGGACCAGCACCCTTGGGTCAACAAAGCCGAACTGGACTACATCAAGAAAGGACTGACGGCGGATGCCACACCGAAAGAAAAGGGAGTTCAGACCGGGTCGGCCTTGCAGAACTATCTGGAGTTGATCAAGAGCCCTGATTTTTGCTGTTCCGCGATTTCGTTCTGGGCTTCGGTCAGCATGTGGTGGGCCATCATGTCCTGGATGCCCCAGTACCTGCGGGTGGCCCGCGGGTTTTCCTGGGCCAAGATGGGGGTTTTCTCCACGTTGCCATTTATCTTCGGCCTTATCGGACTGATTAGCGCCGGTGTGATTGCCGACAAGCTGAAGCGAGCGGCGGTCATCAACTGCGTGGGCCTGGCCGGATGCGCTGCCTTTTTGTTTCTCGCAGCCATCGTTCCTAATAACTATCTGTGTGCCGCTCTTCTCTGTGTCGCCCTCTATTTCAAGGGCGTTTCTCTGCCCATGGCTTGGACCGTTCTGCAAGCCTTCATCCCTGCCCACAAGATGGGTCAGGCGGCCGGGCTCCAGAATGGATCGTCGCAGCTTGTGGGAGCGCTCTCGCCGATGCTTGTCGGTTTCTTAATTCGTGCGACCGGCACCTATACGGCGGGCCTGATGTATCCGGTGGTGTTCGGGTTCGTGGGTACCGCATGCGCATACTATCTAGTGACTAAGAAATATTAGGAGTGTTGCCACACGAGGGTTTGTGGGGTAGTGCGTCATTCAGTAAGCGGCTCATGGCTAATGTGTCATTCCGAGTGGTAGCCGGGACGCGAAGTGCTTATCGGCATAACGCGCTATACCTGTGGGTTCCTGATTATCCCTTGAGGAGAGGAGAGTACGAATGAAACGCATCGCTATCGTAGCCTTTGTAGGCCTGTTGACCGCGGGTGTTGTGACCCTGATGGCCGCTTCGCCCGGTGCCGCCGATACACCGAAGGTGGACAGTAAGAACTTTGTCGGCGACGTCCATGAGCTCGACACCAAGTACGAAGCTCCCTTTAACGTCGTTCTAGATCAATGGTTCGCCGATCACCGGCCGGCGGAAACCCAAAAGATCCGTTTTGACACGGTGTTCCAGACCCCACGCGTGATGGTAGCGACCATCACCAATAAGGGCCAGCTCTTCGGCTTGCACTATCACACCATGGCCGACGAAATCGTTTTCTTGCTGAAAGGCCACTGTAAGGAGTATGTCGACGGCAAATGGATCCCGATGCTGCCGGGACAAATCCATTACAACCCGCGCGGCGTAATCCATGGCACCCGGTGCGAGGACGAGGCCCAGGAGCTTCACTTCTTTACTCCGGTTCCGGGAGAGACCGACCGCGTGTTTCTGGACAGCGGAAAGACCCAGGCTAAAGCGGGAGACATCGTCGGTGACTGGCCTTTAGTGGACACCCAGTACAAGACCAATTATCTGGTTACCCTCGACGAATGGTACGCTGCCCACCCCGTTCCGGCAGGCCAGAGCATGCGGGTCGATCCGCCCTGGGGGACCCTGCGCAACCAAATGATGATCGCCCAAAAGCCGAAACTGGATCCTCATTATCATGGCTCCGCCGATGAAATGATTTATGTCTACAAAGGCGTGGGCGAGATGCTTCTCAAAGGGGAATGGGTAACGGTCAAAGCCGGCGAAATTCATTTTTGTCCGCGCGGTTTCATCCATGGCATCCGGCCGGTGAGCGACGATTTCAAAATTTTTGCTGTGTTCACTCCGCCCCAGGCCAACGGGAACGACAGGATATTTGTGAAGTAGGCCCTTGCCGGAAATTTGATGTTTCGATTTTCGATTCCTAAACACCTCTTCATCGCAGAGGACGCGGAAGGCACAGAGGAATTTTGAATTTGATAGAAGTGTCGCGGTTGGCAATGCTGTCGGCACCCTTCGGATCAAACTCAAAATTCATAAATCAAAATTCTTCCTCTGCGGCCTCCGCTTCCGCGGTGACGAAAAGGTTTTGCCGGCTTAGTTTTTACAATCATTCAGGGGGTGAGAGGATAGCGGCCATGTAGCCGCACCGTGGTTTCTCGGCATAAGTCGTATCAATAATAACTTAGCTGCTTTTCGTCCCAGTGCAATTGACGGCATGTTTGACTGGCTGTGGTGACTAGCCCCTGCGGATGACGATTAGAGCACCTGATGCAAACCCAGGTGGTCGGCTGACAGATCGACCGACCTAAGCTATTGAAAATAATAACTTGCATTAGAGTCGCAAATCTGATCTTTATACACACTGCTACACGGTTTGGCAAACCTCAACCCCCAACGGCAAGGTCTAAGTGGGTTCTCTAAAAAACATTTCCGTCTTCGGACTCTTCTGACGCTATGGGGGTGCCATGTAGAGCTTCATTTGCGTTGTCTTTCGCCAAAACTCCGATCTGCTTTTGAAGCAGCAGCTTACAAACGTCACGAAGAATTCGCGGTTTTTGTTACATCATCCATGTTCCGCCTAGTCTGGTTAATGCTTTTCGTTCGTTAAAGGCTGGGTAGAGAGAAGGATGCGGCGACATTTGATGCGCGCCCGGGAGCGATCGGGCCTCTGCACCCAATGGTCGAGAACCGCACAAACAGGGGCGTACGTTTGCCAACTTCGGAATACAGCTTAGCCGTGGTGTACTTCGGCATGTCGGGATTGATACAGACGAAATAGCCGTGGGTGCCAGAACCCTTCGCGTGCACCACGCGTTTCGGGATTCTCTCGCGGTTAAATTGGGCCATCTTCTCAAACGAAGATGATCGGCCCGCGTGGGCCCACCGTAAGGGAATTCTGTGTTACCCACGGGGCGGCCAGTCTGATTGGTCAGTTTCTTGCGTTCTTCGCAGGAGTTTGGACTGGCGCGGGTGACGGTGCGCAAGATGCTGCGCCATTCGGTACCGCCAGGAGATGTTCGTGCCGCTGGCGCACGCGCCAGGCACAGCGCAAGGCCGACTTCGGGCAGGCACAGGCGATTGTGGCTGGTGTGGAATGCACGGCGTACTATCTTGCCATCGATCTTCCGCAGTTGGAAGACATCCTTGTGATGGCCTGCCCGGCGGAGACCACGGAAGCATTCTTGGAAGGCTTCGATCGGAATGAGAATACAGTCTGTTCGATGGCCCATAGAATTAGCGGACAAACGATGCACAATAGAACAACGCTAAACACGATCAACGAACTTGGGAGGAACCACATATTTCTACCCCTCGTATTTCCGATACTCTGATCCGGTTAGAACTTCTCCGGCCGAATTAATTAAACAGCGGCGTTCCTAAGTCTTATGTAAAAGGTGCATAGAAAGTTCATTAATGCGCGGAGTTGATGTTTGCCTGATCGTCATCTCCTCCAACAAGCCGACCGAAGTGATGACGGGCGGGTCTCCGCGTCGAAGTAACTCACGCACCGCGGCGGGTCCGGATCCGTCGAGGCGGACTCGATCTACGATCGAGCGACGGTCTGGTACGTGAGTACGCCCGTGCTCTTGTCCACCGCATGCGAATAGCGCCGTTGCTAAGTCATGCGAGGAGCGCTTGGTGTACAAAAGCTGAACTCAGCGAAGGTGCTAATTCAGATCAAACCAAGGAGGCTCCGCACAGATAATATGTATTAAAAGTTCACTTCGCCAAAGTACATGTGGTCGAGGATCGTGAGTCCCCAATCCTTGACCCGTTCCCAGACCGACTTGGATCGAGTTGCACTGATCAGATTCATTGCCATTGTCATTCCCTCCTTGCGGAACGATCAACTACGCTTTAGTAGATGAGCCAAGCTGCATTCTGGTCGCAACATTGGCGAAATTTCATAAGGCGCGTGTTTTCTTTCATGGGTACGTTTGCTTTTGTCGAGGTGCCATTTCGTTGTCGCGGCTACTGCTAACGGAGTTTTGCATTTTTATAAATTGTTTACAAAGGCGAAAAAGGCAGGAAGCACAACCGCAACAAACAACGAGTAATTGCGGCTAAACAAACTTTTCATCGATGCAGCATTTCATTAACCCGCATCGCCGCGTCGGCTAGCACATCTAATACGTATGACGGTCGAACTTGGGACAAGGAAACAAGTCCTTCGAGGCGGCGTCATGTGGTTGACTTTTAAAGAGCCGACGATGATTTCGGCGAATGTGAAAGGAACGTTACATCTAATGAAGAGTTTTAGAATTCTCGCAATGGTTACAATTCTGGCACTTGGCTTCACCTTGAGCGCATGCAATACAGCAGGTTCGGCTGCAACCGCCGCGTCGGATAACGGCAACATGTCTACTCAGCAGAGCCAGAGCACTGCATCGAGCACGAACATGTCCACCGACACGAATTCCGATAAGAACCTTTCGGGCACAATGGGGCAATCAAACCATCCGAATGACAACAGTAAGAATCCGTTCTGGAGTCCGGAACCAGGGGACTACATCGGCTACTAAAGCTGACCAAAACCGATCGCGTATACTTTGGGGGCAGGCCACTGAAGGCCTGCTCCAAACTTTTGGGGGGCGTTTTTTGTTTGCGCGTAAAGGCTGGGCGCAACCATGCAATCTTCCCGTGAATAGTTGTCTACTCATTTGGTCGTTGCGGCCTGTTTTCAAGAGGCCAGAACAAAATTGGGGAAGTCCTCGAACGAGTGCCAACTCGCTGAAGAAGTCCTTGCCGGCAGCTTCCTCGACGAACTCCCAGCCCGGCTTATCGGGGACAAAGCCAATGACTCGGGCAGGCTCGACGAAAGGCTCGAAGCCGAGTGCGGCATCGAGCTAATCGCATCGAATCGCCGACAACGAAAAAAGACGCAGGACGGACGAAAGCTACGGAGATACAAAAGGTGCTGGAAGGTAGAACGGCTTTTTGCCTGGTTGCACTGGTTCCGCAGACTCGTCAGCCGCTACGAGTACCAAATCGAGAACTTTCTCGGCATGGTCCACCTCGCCTGCCTCAAACTCTTGCTAAGGCATTTATGAGACCGGTTCTAGGACTTGTGTCTCGCCATAATCTTGATCTTCTTTTGAAACAGCAGCTTACAAAGGGTTTTGAAAAACACCGGTTTCTGCTAAAACTCACCCATGTTCCCACCTTCTTCGGCTGTTGCTCGGGTCACTGATTCTCCTGCTGTACTCACGTCGTGACCTGATGCTGGAGAATCTGGCCCTGCGTCAACAGCTCGTGGTCTTCAAGGCGCGCAATCCGAGACCGGGCCTCTCAGCGCCTGACAAACTGTTCTGGGTCTTGGCCCGACGATTTTGGACCGGATGGAGAAAAGCCCTCGTGGTGGTCACGCCGGAAACCGTCGTTCGCTGGCACCGCGTCGGTTTTCGCTTGTATTGGACTTGGCTATCACGCCACAAGGCTCGGCTCGGGAGAAAACGGATCAGCAAGGAAGTGCGCGAGCTGATCTTCCAAATGGTCGCCGAGAATCCCACCTGGGGCGCTCCGCGTATCCACGGAGAATTACAAATGCTCGGCTTCGAGATTTCGGAGCGAACCGTTTCGCGTTGGGTACGACGCGCCCCCAGAAAACCGGAACCCGCACAACGTTGGCGGGCTTTCCTGCGGAACCATCGCGAAGTCATAGCTGCGATGGATTTCTTCAGGGTCCCGACCTTCACGTTTAGCGTACTTCGATGCGGTCTGGCGTGGTATCGGCGATGTAGGTGCCGCTGCCTGCGGATGACTCTACGTAGCCCTCGGCCAGTAATTGATCGTAGACTTCCACAATGGTGTTGCGGGCGACTCCGAGTTCCTTCGCCAGTGCCCGTGAGGACGGTAGTTTGGCGCCTGTGGCAAGCCGCCCCGCTAGGATCGCCCTCTGCACTAACCGGTATATCTGGCGATTAATTGGTTCACCCGACCCCTTCTCCAGGTACTGCAGGAGCCAGTCAGAAAGAATAAGCGACCGCATAGTTGCACGTTCTCCGCCGATGCGCGTGCACAACACTGAAAAACAACCAGATCAGTAGCATAGCTCGCGACGCGGCTTGAGAATATTCCTAGTCCGGAAAACGGGCTTTAAGATTAAGAACACAGCACTTCGCGCCGATATTTAGGCCCAAGACACACCACTGCGGACCGGAAAGCGCCAGTTGGAAGGCAGAGTACGATTCGGCGGATTGCGGCGTCCAATCAAAATTTCTTATAAGCGCTAAACGGAATGAGAGTACATGAGTTCAGAGCCGAAATGAAAAGGTTTTGTATCTCCGGGCTGGGGGCGAAGCGGCGAGGTCAGTGCCTTCCTCGGAGCAAATCACCCTCTCGCGTCACGACGCTGTCGCGGTCCGAAACGGGCCTTTGGAAGCTGTCGGCATTAGTGAACAGGGACCTAGTGGAAACGCTCGTGGTCAGCCCAGCAAGAACAACTGGTAAAAAAGAGGTTAGCAATGCATGACTTGCAGGGTAGTGCGAATCATGCGGAGCTACGTAGGTATATTTGAAGATGATGCGGCACTCTGGATTCAGCGAGAAAGCCAATGTTGACGCGCTTCCGCAGGCTAGAGCACCTGGGCTAAAACCAGGTGGCCTATGTTTGGCACAGCCAATTCGCGGTAAGCTGTTGAAAACATTGGTCGGGGAGAGAGGATTTGAACCTCCGACCCCCTGGTCCCGAACCAG
>JBEKBO010000146.1:0-10289 GCA_050015355.1 Candidatus Korobacteraceae bacterium
CGACAGCTTCCACAACCTTCGCTATGGATGGCGTTAGGCCGTCTGTATAGTAGTCAAAAGATGTCTTGGATTCGATTCTGCCGGCATTAAGCAGGGTCGGAGTCGGATGCATCATGGAATTAGCATTACTCAGGCTGGTATATAAAACATTGGGTACAGCCTTGTACAGTGGGAAGGCCGTATTCAAGGCGGCCACTACGGTTGCAATATCCCCGGGCGGAAGCGCGGCGACTTTAACGTCGTGCTTAATTCCCTGAATAATAATTGCTTCTCCTGCTTTCGGAGAGCGGCACGTATACAACAACGTATCGGTTTCAGCCACTAAAACCTTTGCCTGGCAGTTATTTTCCAAAAGCACACTGCGGACTTCCAGTGCGCCTCCGGTTGCGCCGGGATTTAACACTATAATTTGCCCATCTGCCAGACAGGGAGCCATGGCTTTGGCAAGACTCCCCTGATACACGGTGGGCACCACAACCATAATGACATTGGCGCCACGGATAGCCTCGCCAATATCATTCGTGATGAGATCTATGACCGCCTCGCCGGTAACAGCGCCGGAGACGATTATTTTGCCGGCGCGCCGCAAAGCATTTACTTTGTCCGGTTCAATGTCATACAAGTGGACAGGAAAGCCAAGCAAAGTTAGGTGGGCAGCAATGCTTTGGCCACCATTGCCGGCCCCAATGACCGCAAACTTAGGTTTATGCATGTAACATTCTTCCCGCCATCGGTTTCGAAAAGGGACCCCAGTTTACTCAAGTTGCTCAAGCAAATCGCGGCTTGGTCTTATCTGGTGTTCTGCCGCTACATCACTCCCTGAAATTCCCGCCGCACGGTCGCCGAGTAGACGTACTTGACCATGGTGACGACGTCGAACACGGGCAACTTGGTTGCGTCCTGGACGTATTTGGCAAAGGGCGGCATATTAGTGCACTCCAGAACGATGGCGCCAAGCTCGGGGTGGAGTTGAATCAGCTTCGTGGCGACAGTGGTGATTTCTTCCGCGGCCCGCTCGACGTCAAGATCGGCCTTGCCTTCGATGAACGTGCCGTGGAATTCGGGCGATTCATCCATACCCACTACAACCATCGGAATGTCCTGAATGCCGACGGCGCGAAAGTGCTTTTCCGTGAGGGACTGCGCGCGGGCAGTAATGACGCCGACTTTCTGGTCGGAGCGAATGATCGCGTGCGCCATGTGCACCTGAATGAGGCTAGAGGTAAAGACAGGAATCTTTACGGATTGTGCGATCTGCGGCTGAAAGGCGGCCAGGAAACCGCAGCTTGTGGTGATCGCCTTTACGCCATCACGCTCCAACTCCCGCGCGCCCTCGATGAAGGGCTGAATCAGCGTGGGATCACACTCCTTGATGACCCGGGTCATCGACGCGCCTTTGACGACCCGGTAACGAACGGGAAAAGGGAAGGTCGAAGCATTGCCTATGTCGCCCGGTATCCTCGGGAACACCGTATCAAGCATGAGAATGCCGATTGCCTGGCCATAATTGGTGAGACCACCCTGAACTTTCATTGCTATCTCCTGTTCCGCGCCCGCGGAGGCGCGCTGTCTACGTTGTTGCGAGCAACCGCGTGAATTGTCCGACATCTGGGTTCGTGTAACCTGAATTATGCACGTCGTTGTGATCTCACCGCGAATTAACCAGCGAAATCGCTGTTCGGGATGCACCCGCATGGTTCCCTACAGCGATCGAGGCATTCGTCGGCACCCACAGCCAATAAGGGCTTCGAGGAGTCACTCGGAACCCCAATAAAAATGCACTTTCCAGCTCAAGGCGCTGAAGGAAAATCCTGTGCATAGAATTCTATGCACATCCATCCCTTTATTACCAACAACTTCCAGCCATCCCTCGTCGCAACCAGCGAAGTGAGGAAGGGGCCGGATCAAGAAAATGTGCATAATTCAGGTGCCAATAATACCCAATTCAAATCCATCGGCGACCTCGCCACCACAGGCGCTGAAAGCCACATGAAAATGAAAGAATCGAAAAGGAGCCTCTTCGAATGGAATAACTTTTGTTTGGGTCATCTCATCCTCCTGTTGTTGTGTGGTGTTGCCTCTTTCGGGTGCACACCCGTCCAAGCGTTAGTGAACGAACTGCTCAACCTCGGCAATATCCGTCGCGTCTGAGATAAGCCAAACATCCGCATTATGGGCTTTATCTCTCGTTTATTTTGTTTGATCTTATGTCCCTATGATCAACTTAGGTCGTGCAATAACCTTAGTCAAATTCTTTATTTTTTGCTATCTATGCATCTATGTTATGATTCCTGGTCATGGCACCAGCCGCCCTCACAATTCGACAAGTTGAAGCATTCCGCGCATTCATGCAGCGGCGCAGCGTTACGCGCGCGGCCGAGATGTTGTACATCTCACAACCGGCCATGAGCCGTTTGATCGCCGATTGTGAGGAGAGCGTGGGCTTCACCTTGTTCGAGCGGAATCAGGGGCGGCTAGTTCCCACCGCCGAAGCGCAGGTGCTGTACGACGAGGTGAAACGGGCGTTCCTCGGGCTCGATCGCATCGCCTTGGTCGCCGAACAGATCCGGACACTGCGGCGGGGTTCGTTGCGCATTGCTGGCGCCCCCTCGGTGGGGCTCAACCTGCTGCCCGATGCCATAGCAGACTTCCTGCGCGAGCACGAAGGCGTCGATGTCGCGCTGCTGGTGGACAGTTCCCGCGCAGTGCTCGAACTTGTGGTGGGTCAGAACTACGATGTCTGCTTCGTGGTCGAGGCGATTCCGTGCGCGGGCGTGCAACTGCAACAGATCTACGAAGCGCCGATGGCGTGCATCCTCCCTCTGCACCATCAACTTGCGAGCAAGCGGGTGATTCGTCCGGAGGATCTGGCGGACCAGGCTTTCGTGTCCTATCCCGAACCGTTCGATTCGCGCATCGCGATCGACAAGGTGTTCGTCGCCCATGGCGTGCCGCGCAAGACACACATTGAATCGCAGCTTTCCCAAACCATCATCGCGCTGGTCGAACAAGGTCTGGGGATGTCGCTGATTGATCCGATCAGCGCCCATTTCGCCCGTGCACGCGTCGCGGTGCGCAAGTTCGAGCCGCTGCTTACTCGCAAAATATACCTTGCGATCTTGAACGGTCAGACGATGTCGACGCTCGGCGCGGCATTCGTCAGCGCGGTACGGAGCAAGCTTGACGCGTTGCCCGGGCTTTGAGCGGAGTCACAGGCAGGCAGCCAGCCGGCCGGCTGTGGGGGCATTGGCGCAAGAGTGGTCGCCACGGCGGTCACGCATCGAAGGCCGCTATGATCTCGTCGGTTGTGCGCACTCGCCCCATGCGCGGAAAGATGCGCTCGATGGAGTTGGCGTGGCTCTCAGCATGGATGCCCGTCATCGCATCGGCCGCGAACACCAGGTCGTAGCCGAGCTCATAAGCATTGCGGGCCGTACTCTCCACGCCGAGCTCGGTGGCAATGCCGCAGATGACGATGGTTCCCAACCCCCGGCGGCGCAGCTGCAGGTCGAGGTCGGTACCGTAGAAGGCGCCCCACTGGCGCTTCAGGATTACAATATCGCTGGGCTGGCGATCAAGCTCGGGAAGCAGCTCGCTCCAGTCCGGCGGCAGCGGTCCGGCCGGCCGTATCGGTTCGTCGGTCGTCGGCTTCAGCCGGTCGGCGCCATCCGGCGCGCCACCCGCGTGGATCAGGACAGGCTGTGCGCCCGCCCGGCGCCCAGCGGCGAGCAGCCGAACGATGTTTTCAGTCATGGTCGCCCTCGGCAAGGGAGCTCCAGGCAATCTGGTATTGATGTTCTGGAGATCGTTGACCACGATGGCCGTGCGCCGCGCATCGAGTTTGAGATCGCTCATGGTTGAAATCCTTTCCGGAATGGGGCGAATCGATGTCAAGACTGTCGGTGGCGAATGGTTGACGTGCTGATCAGAGCGGCGTGGTCTTGCCAGTGACCGCCTTGAGGGCTTCCGGCGTGGCTGGGCCGGGTGATGAATGCAAACCACCCAGAGGGCTCCCGGTGACGGCCATCAGGGCTTCCGGCGTGGCAGGAAGGGAGGCCAGTTCACCGAGGCTGAGCGGTTTCACCGGAGGCCGCAGACGGTAGAAACCGATATCCTGCGGATCAGCCTTCCGCCCGGCCGCCATCATTTCCGTGACCGTGAGCGAGCAGAGGCGTCCTTGGCAGGGCCCCATGCCGCAGCGGAGGAAGGTCTTCAGCTGATTGGGGCCAGGCGCGCCGAGGGCAATGGCCGAACGGATCTGGCCCGCCCGCACCTCTTCGCAGCGGCAGACAATGGTTTCATCGTCGGTCGGAATGCGGAAGGCGTCCCTGGGCCGGTAGAGAATGTCGAGAAAGGAACGACCGCGCCGGAACCGGGCAAGCATGCGTTGCAGGGGCCTTTGCAGGTCCGCTTTGCGGGTCTGGTCCAGGACGCCGATAGAGGCCAGCGCGCCCAGGGCGGCCAGGCGGCCTGAGACTTCGGCCAGGGCGGCGCCGCCGATGGTGGCACCGTCACCAGCGACTGAAATACCGCTGACCGTTGTCTGTCCATCGCCGTCGAGCCTTGGCTGGAAGGCGAGCTGGCGGTCGTTCCATTCGAGCGCACAGCCCGCGGAGCTGGCCAGGCTGATATCGGGAACAACGCCCTGGTGCAGCATCACCACATCGGCGTCAATCTCGTTCCACTTCCGGCCGGTGCGAAAACGCAGTTTCTCCACCCGGCCGTTGCCGACGGCCTCGAGCCCGGTCACGCCGCGGACGAACCGGACCGAAGACAGCACCTTGACCAGCAGTTTCACTCCTTTCCAGAAATAGGCTGAACGAGTGAAATCCGGCAGATAGGGCACGGCTTTGGGCAGTTGCCGGCGATCGGTCGTATCAAGCACCGCGGAAATTCTGGCCCCCGCAGCCAGCAGTTGGTAGACCAGCAGGTAGAGCATCGGCCCGCAGCCCGCCAGCACCACCCTGCCCTCGGGCACGAGACCGGCAGATTTCAGTGCGACCTGCCCGGCACCCGCCGTCATCACCCCGGGCAAGGTCCATCCGGGCACTGGCATCGGCCGTTCGAAGGCGCCGGTGGCCAGGATGACGTGGCGGGCCCGCAACAGGCGGGCCTCGCCGGCAAGGGAAATTCCGACCTCCAACCCGGCGCCCGCGCCGTTCAAAGGGGCATCCCCGGCGGGAGCCAGACTCCAGACAGCCGTACGCGGGGCATAACTGATACGGCTGGCATGAAAAGCATCCACCAGCGCCGTGCCCTGCCAATAATCCGGCCCCAGGAACTCGTAGGCCTCCGGTGAGAGCCGGGTGATCGCGCGGTACATTTGGCCTCCCGGCTCGCTGCTTTCGTTGATGACCAGAGCGGAGATGCTGTGGGCCGCGACCTCGGTGGCGGCGGTCAGCCCGGCCGGCCCAGCCCCGACGACGATGATGTCGTAGGCCGGAGCCAGGTCCGTTGCTGTGGTGATTATCTGAGCGGTCATTCCGGGATCCTCCCATCAATGACGCGTGGGCCGTGTTGGCTTTGAACGACCATGCCTTCGGCCACGTCCACTTGGCAGCTTTGCCGGTTGGCGATGCCGTCGATGGTGACTAGGCAGTCAAAACAAATGCCCATCATGCAATAAGGCGCGCGGGGCTCCCCGCCGACGGCACTGTGCCGGAAGGCAATGATGCCAACCGCGAGGAGCGCAGCCGCGACGCTGTCCCCGCGTGCGGCCTTTAGTGGTTTCCCGTCGAAGGTGAAGGCCAGGGTCTCTTGGGGTTCAATGAGCTTGTGGAACACAAAACCTCCTCGCTGTGAACGGGCTAAATTCGGCGCCGAGCCGGCCAGCCAAGATCTGCGGCGCCAACCCGAACGCGTGGTTCGGCGCCAGCGTCACGCCGGAATGGCAAGCGGCGACGAAGGCGCTGGGGGCACTGCGGGACTGCTCGTAGATCGGGAATCCGTCCGGCGGCATGATCCGGAAACCGGTCCAGGTGCGCACGACGTTGAGCGTCGCCAGCTGCGGGAACACCTGGATCGCCCTCTTCGCGATGACCGCGCTGAGGGACTGGTTGGTCAGAATAGAATCCGACAGGGCTTCAGTGCTGGATCCGATCTTAATGCCGCCCTCATCGCCCTGGCAGATGACGGTGGAGGCGTAAGGGAAGAACGGGGCGCATTTTTCGGTGACGAGGACCTGTCCTTTGTCTCTCTTCAGCGGACAGGCCATCCCGACCATCGGCGCCAATCGCTGGTTGTCGATTCCAGCCGCTAGGATCACCTTTCCGGCCTGCACTTCCCCCCAGTCACCGATGATCCTGAAACCCTCGGGCGTCGGCTCGATGGTCCGCACACCGTGGTTGGCACGGTATTGACAACCCCGCGCCGCCACGGCCGCATGCAGGGCAAAGAAAAGCCGCAGCATGTTCACATGACCGTCCTTCGGGCAGAAAATCGACCCGGCGACCGAAGGGCCGATGCCGGGCAGGCGTTCGCGGGTCTCGCGGTAGCTCAGGACCTCATAATTCGCCGATCGGCCACCGGTTTCGCGGGCAATCTTCTCCCTGGCGTCACGCTGCTGATCCATTTCGGCCTGGGACAAACCGAATGAAAATCCGCCCATCTGGCGCAGCGCCACATCGATTCCGGTCTCGGCCTCAAGTTCCGAAGCGAATTGCGGCCAGCGTTCAGCCGCAGCCATGCACGCGAGGGCATAGTCCGGAAAACCTAAACCTTTGCCCTGCACGAACACCAGCGCGAAGTTCGCGCGGGAAGCCCGCAGGGCGAGGTCGCCCTCGTCCAGAATCAGCGGCTTGACGCCGGCCCGAGCCAAACCCCAGGCGATGGATACCCCCACCACCCCGCCGCCGATCACAACGTAATCAGACCGTCCAAGATATGCCATAAGAACCCTTTCATATTCCAAAGACGATCGCCATGCCGATCAAACCGTCGCCCACCAAGGCCACATCGGAAGTTGTTGCTTCACTCATTTGAGATGATTTTCAAAGTTAGTGTTATTGATGGCTGTCATTGCCAAAGTTCCATAAATTCTGGCTCCAAGGGTCAATTTAGGCTGCACCATAATATGCGTCAAATGTTTAATTTGTATCTACTCATGCATCCATGTTATGGTCTTCGCCGTGTTCACTTCTCCCCACCACCGTCCACCCGCGATTCGCCCGACCACTTCTGCTGCGTTCAATTCCGAAGCAGTGTCGAAAGCGCCATCTGCTGGACTGCGAGCAGGCGAATTGTCGGTTGTGAGTAATCTGGTCTGAGAATTTGATAGGAACGAGGCAAGCGGAACGGGTCAGGACAGGCTCGGAACAGACGCGTTGAATTCCGACAATTATTTGCTAGCTGCGATTGCAAACGAGTGGCTTGCTGAGCTGACGTATGTCTATCCCGGCGATCCGAACCCGCGAGACCCAACCAAAGTACCCTGGTCTGCAGCCGCTGAGAGGTTGAGCCGCTTTCTTAACGCTGGGGAAGAAGAAACGTACCTGGGCGTTTGTGACTTACCCGGCTACCCCTGCCAACGTGTGAGGACTGGTTCGTGGGTTTGTACACCAGCGTCGGCATCAAGGAAGTCCTACAGCTGTCTCCGGAAATTCGCTAGCCCTGTTAGGAACCAACTCTGTCGTCACAAATCTTGCGTCTTTCCTACGCACTTTCTGGTAAGTCCGGTAGAACTCAGGTGCGAATGAAATCTGCGCCAGGAGGAACGCCGAATGGAAGTTATCAAGAAGACCGTGGCACCCGTTACCACCGCCCAGCCCGCAACTGCGACAACCCAGACGCCAGTAGTCGTCAATAGTGCCGCAAAACCGGCGCCACTCAAACCGCTCGCAATGCCGGATTCCAAGCTCGCCGGCGGGCATAAGGAAACCTCCGAGCCCAAGCCCGAGACGAAGCCGGGCACGACTGCTGTGCCGACGGCAGCGCCCAAAGTGGAGACGAAGCCGGTCGCTACCGCTTCACAATTGGCTACGACCGGGGCGGGAGAAAAGCTCGCTGAAAAGAAGCCGGAACATGCAGAATCAAGGGAAAAGTTAGGATCGAAGTTGCGTCGCAAAGGCGACATTCTCAAGTCGCTGCGCGGCGGTGCGCACCTCGTCCACACGACGGAAGGGCTGTACCGGATGGTCGCGGCAGGCGGTAGCCAGAACCCCGTCAGCAAACGTCGTGTGCTTGCGATGATCTCGCAGAAATTGCTGACGCGCACGATGGAAAATGGCGAAAGCCGCTACATGCTCGATCGCGACGCTGCGCAGAAAGCCACCGAGAAGAAGGCAGAAGAAAAGCCATCGCCCAGGGCCGAGGGCTCGCTGCGTCCAGCGTAGGGCGCCCGGCTCACGCACCAAAGAACGTCAAACAAGGCGGCAACGTTGGCGGAGCAATAGGGGTCAGGGACTTGCACCAAGCGAGTCACTGACTCCAGCAGAAGTTGACGTATATAGTTTGCGCCGTAAGGCGGTCTACTATCGCCGAGATTATGCGAGGCGCCTCATGTCCAAGCGGATCACAGTACTCGAACGATCTTTGCGCATTACGGATCTGGAGATTTCGCGGAAAGACGTGGTTGATTTCTTCCGCTCCATCCCTGAGGATGATATTGAAACGACCCTGATCAGCGCCGTCGAACTGGGTGTGTTTTGTCTCCAAAGGCGCACATGAGCCAGGACACGGAATTTATCCGGCGACAGGTCGAGTCGGTTTTGAACTCGCTGGATGCTGCCGCCAAGCAGATCCCTGCGGAGATTCAGAAGGCGCTACTGGAGAAAATTGGCACGAAGAACGGGCAGGTGCTCGCTCCGGTTGAACAAACAGTTAGTGCCGCATCGAAGGCGATGCAGGACAAGATGAAAGAGGTTCGGGCAGTGCTGGACCAGGACATCGACCCGGCAAAGGAGACGAGCACGCTTGGGAAGGCATTGAGCACAGTGAAGCAACTGCTCGATCCAAAACGTAGCGATTCCGTTCAGAAGACTTTGGAAGAGGCGGTAAAGACTGTTACCAAACGTGACGGCGCCTTGGCCAAAGTCGTGAAAGAAGTGGTCGCGGAAACGATCAAACCTCTAGCCGAAGAAGTTGACGCACTGGCCAAAGAAGTACGCGGCCAGGAGGCGGCGGAAGAGGCGCTTTCACAAACGACTAAAAAGGGTTTCGATTATGAGGACGATGTTGTCGAGCAACTCCAGGAATGGGCTGAGTACAACAGCGCCGAGGTCCACGCCATCGGCGGAGATAACCGTCCCGGTGACGTTCTCGTAAAGATTCATGGCGACGGGCTACTCGCGGAACCGGTCACCATTGTGGTCGAAGCAAAGGACAAGCAGAACAGTGCTGGCAGAAAGACGATCACTGATACTCTTACAAGGGCGATGGCCGAGCGCAGTGCTAATGCTGCTGTTTACGTCAGCAAGACGCGAAACGGGTTGGCCGGAGAAATCGGTGACTGGGCCGAGGGCGTCACTGACCGTGGCCCGTTTGTCGCTTGTGTCGCGGAGAACCTCGCTTTGGCGTTGCGCTGGCTGCTAATTCACAAGCGCATCGCACACCTTCGGTCCACCACGCCTCAAGTTGATTCTGCTGTGATCGAGGCCCAAGTACAGCGAATCCGTACTGCGTTGCAGCGGGTAAAGACGATCAACACACAAGTAACGGAGGTTCGGACCAGCGCGGGCGCGATACAGGATGAAGCGGAAAAACTTCGAGATGATATCCGGACGGCGCTATCAGAAATTGAGGGCGCGCTTGTAGCGACTCCTGTAACGATCAAGAAAACTGTGACTGCGGCCCGAGCATAGTTTTGCTACCGAGATACCCTCAATTTGACCTCAGCTGAGCTGTGCTCGAATTCTGCTGTTGAGTCTTTGCGACACATGCGGTACACGTTCTCTCTTTTCCTGCCTACATCGATTAGGATTCGCCGAAACCCGATGCTATAACAGCCAAGGTCGTGACGGCGGTTCACGGGCAAGCCCACGTACAGAATTTCAGAGACGCCACACTTGAGAGCTCGCTCAATCGTTTTTCCGACAAACCCCTCATGGGAAGGGCGGCAGAACATGATTATTGATTCGGGCGGGTATTTATATGTAGTCGCGTCGGCGATGGTGATTGGGAACTCCTCGAAATCCTGGTGGTATAAGTCAAGCGCTGTGATTGTTAAGCCCAAGTCGGCCAATGCGCGAGCGACGTGGCCCGCTCCCGCGCCGATTTCGAACAACAGTCTCCCCCTATAATTCGCAGCCATGTACTGGATGAATCTCGGTCGAGGACCGAAGAAACGAATCGCT
>JBEKBO010000147.1:0-10162 GCA_050015355.1 Candidatus Korobacteraceae bacterium
TGGTTTTGCCCAGATCAATGCCAATAGAAGCAATGTTCATGCGATGATCCTCCCAGATGTAAGCTGTCCGTGATCATCCCACTTCAGGGCTGATCCAGGCGGCGGACCATCTCATTAACCGCCAAAGGCAAGACCATCTTGCTGACCACCGCCTCCACGGGTCACTATGCGGTAATTGCGACCTTGAAAGCCCTGGGTCTCAGCGAACAGGATGTCAAATTGGTCCACATGGAACAATCGCAAGCCATGGCTGCTTTTGAAGCTGGGCAGGGCGATATCGTCCAGCTCTGGGCTCCCTTTGACTATATCGGCGAGGGCAAGGGCTGGAAGAAGATGTCCTCAGGCAAGCGAGCCGGGGTGGTAGTGCCGGGCGTTGTTATTGCCAGCAAGAAGGCGTTTGAAGAGAATCCGGAGAAGGTCGCCAAGTGGCTCAAGCTGTACATGAGAGGCATCGGCGAGATGAAGGCCAACCCCGGCGAATCGGCCAAACTTCTGAATGCTTATTACAAAGAGCACGGCCTGACCCTGGACGACAAAGCCCTGGCGCAGGAATTCTCTCTGCGGCCGATCTTCGACACCAAGGAGCAGTTGGCGTTATTTGCCAAGAAGGACGGCGCTCCCAGCCAGGTTGAGAAATGGATGTCGGATCTCGCCGACTTCTTCGTGCAACAAGGACGCATTACCCCGGCCGAGAAAGAGAAGTTCATGAAGGGCAACTTCATCAACGACAAAATCCTGAAGATGTTATGACGACCCGACCCCCATCCTCTCCCGATTCGGGGGCTGGTGAAAGACTCGCAATCGCACCGGCTCCCGGGGAGCAGCCTCAGGCAGCAACTTCCGCCGGTGCGGCCGGTAAAAGCAAAAGGGCCATTGCAGGCAGGCCACAAGCTCCAGGCTCGCTCTGGTGGCTCTCGCTTCTGAGCGTGACGGGGTTTCTCCTCTTTTGGTATGCCATTGTCCGCTTCGAAATCATCTCCCAGGCGCTGCTCGCCTCGCCGGAGCAAGTTCTAACCACCTTCATATCGAAGCTAACGAGTCGGGCTCCCGACGGCGCGACCCTCGGCGCCAACTTTATAACCAGTCTTAAGCTATGTTTGACCGGCTATATCTCCGCGGTATGTGTCGGTGTACCGCTGGGACTGATCATGGGCTGGTTCCGGAAGGTCGACGAAATCGTTAAGCCGCTTTTCGAGATGATCCGCCCCATTCCTCCCATCGCCTGGATTCCGCTGGCCATTCTCTGGCTGGGTATCGGGTTGCCGGCAAAGGCATACATTATCTGGCTGTCGGCGTTTGTCCCCAGCGTCATCAACTCGTACGCCGGCATCAAGCTCACGGAGCCGGTACTCATCAGCGTCTCTCGCACGTTCGGAGCAACGAATTGGGAGACCTTTCTCAAGGTCGGCGTGCCCTCGGCTCTGCCGATGGTGTTCACAGGACTGCGGCTCTCGCTGAGTTCGGCCTGGATGACGCTGGTGGCGGCGGAGCTGCTGGCGGGCAGCGAGGGCTTGGGCTACATGATCCAGATGGGACGCACACTGGCTCGTCCAGACGTGATCATCGTCGGGATGCTGACGATCGGCTGCACCGGCGCGGCTATGGGCTACCTGCTGGAGAAGCTCGAACGCAAGCTGGCGCCCTGGAGGAGGTCCTAAGTGGCTGAGCTTACCTCCCGCTTTAGACCGAAAGCCCACGTCTTGCCAATCGCTTCCTTGTTTCTCATGGTGGCGCTGTGGCAACTGGTTGTGGGCACCGGTAACTTCGGCAAAGCGCTGCCGTCCCCCATGGCCGTGGCGAGGCAATTCTGGCTGATGTTGTTCGAGCCCATCGGCCGCACCTCACTTTATGGTCACATCTGGGCCAGCCTGGTGCGCGTGCTCTCCGCCTTTGTTGTCGCCATAATCACCGGCATACCCTTGGGGCTGTTGATGGGCTGGAACAAGAAGTTTGAGGCCGTGGTCAAGCCGATTTTCGAGATGTTCCGCCCCATCCCCCCGATAGCGTGGATTCCACTCGCGATCCTCTGGTTTGGAATCGACGAAACTCCGAAAATCTTTATCTGCTTCATCGGCGCTTTCGTACCGGTGGTGATGAACGCCTACACGGGTATCCGCTTCACGGAACCCATGCTGCTGGATGCCGCCCGAATGCTAGGGGGGAATCGCCGCCAGCTCTTTACCGAAGTGGCTATACCCTCAGCCATGGGGGCTATCTTTGCCGGCCTGCAGAACGGCCTGAGTCTAAGTTGGATGTGCGTGCTGGCTGCGGAAATGGTTGGCGCACAGGAGGGGATCGGCTACCTCATCCTGCTCGGTATGGATATGAGCAATCCGGCAATGATCATCACCGGCATGCTGCTCATCGGCGCCATCGGGGCCGCCATCGCCGTGCTGCTAAGATACGCCGAAAAAAGGATCTGCCCGTGGAAGCGCGAGATATCGATGTAACGAACCCCAACACGCGCAACAGCGGCGCGTGCCGGGGACCCCAGCCCAAAATCGCCGCCCAGAACGTCTGCAAGTCGTTTGCCGGCATGGGTGGCGCGGTCACCGAAGTTTTGCGGGACATCAATCTCGCCGTGGTCGAAAACGAGTTTCTGGTGATCCTCGGCCCGGGGCAATGCGGCAAAACTACGTTTCTGAATATTGTGTGCGGCTTGGATCAGCCGGATTCCGGCAGCGTCTACCTGGACGGCGAAGAAGTCGTCGGACCCGACCCAAAGCGCGGCATGGTCTTTCAGCGCATGGCTCTGTTTCCCTGGTCTACCGTGATGGAGAACGTGGCCATGGGACCCAAGCTCAGAGGCATAGGCCGGAAGGAACGCGAGGAGAAGGCTGCCCATTTCATCGAACTAGTCGGCTTGGCGGGATTCGAGAAGTCCTATACGCACCAGCTTTCGGGCGGCATGAAGCAGCGTGTCGGCATAGCTCGCGCCTACTGTAACGACCCCGAAGTGTTGCTCATGGACGAACCCTTCGGCCACCTCGACGCCCAGACCCGATACCAGATGGAAGATGAGGTGCTGCGCATCTGGGGACAGGCCAAACGCACGGTGATCTTCGTGACCAACAACATCGAAGAAGCGGTTTATCTGGGTAACCGCATTGTGCTGCTCGGGCGCTGCCCCGCCAGCGTCAAGGCAGAATACGCGATCGATCTGCCGTGGCCACGCCGCTACACCGATCCCAAATTCCTGGCATTGCGGAAAGAAATCGCCGACAACAGCGACCTTGCTCTGTAAAGCAGAAGGACGGAGATGACTGCCGAGAAACGCAAGATTAAGGTGCAAGTACGCAACCTGACAAAGCAGTTCGACGATCTGCTGGTGCTTGACGACATTTCCTTCCACGTCTACGAGGGCGAGTTTCTCTGCATCGTCGGCCCCACCGGCTGCGGCAAGACGACTTTTCTCAACGTTCTCAGCAAACTCATCCCCGCATCTTCCGGCGATATCTACATCGACGGCGAAGCGGCCGATCCGCGCAAGCACAACCTGTCCTTCGTATTTCAAGAGCCATCCTCCATGCCTTGGCGAACCGTGGAAGACAACATCCGCTTCGGCCTGGAGGTCAAGAAAGTAGCCAGAGACCAGGTCGAAGGGCGAACCAACGAGATGCTGGACTTGGTTGGGCTGAAGGAATTCCGCAAGTACTATCCCAGACAATTGTCAGCCAGCATGGACCAACGAGTCGTTATCGCGCGCGCTTTCGCCATCAACCCGGACCTGATGCTGATGGATGAACCTTACTGCCAGCTCGACGTCAAGCTGCGCTACTATCTGGAAGACGAAATCATCCGCATCTGGCGGGAACTCAAGCGTACGGTTATCTTCGTCACCCACAACATTGAAGAAGCCGTATATGTAGCTGAGCGTATTCTGGTGCTCACCCCGAAGCCCACTACCATCAAGGCGGAAATCAAAGTCGATCTACCGCGGCCGCGCAACTTCGCCGACCCGGAGTTTGTGCGCATCAGGGAAGAAGTTACGGAAATGATCAAATGGTGGTGACCGTATAAATCAGTGCTTTCATCGAAGTATCTCCCTGTCCGCGAAGCCAGTCTATTTCGCGGTGAAACCTCCATCCACATAGAGCGTGTGTCCGGTGACGTAGGCTGATGCTTCGGACGCAAGGAAAATCACCGCTCCGTGGAGGTCGGCAAGTTCGCCATTGCGGCCGATCATTGTCTGGGCGGCATTTTGGGCGGCGCGCACCGGATCGGCAAATACCGCGGCAGTGAGCGGCGTGTGGAAGAATCCGGGCGCAATGGCGTTGCAGGTAATGCCCTTCGGCGACCACTCGTGGGCAATCGCGCGCGTGAGCTGAACCACGCCGCCCTTGGCTGCTCCATAAGGCGCACAGTTGGGCATTGCACGGCTGGACTGGAGCGACGCGATGTTGATAATTCTTCCCCAGCGGCGCTCAGCCATTGCCGGGGCAAAGAGCTGCGTTAGCCGAAAAGGCGCGCGCAGATGAATCGCCATGTGAAGATCGAAGCCCTCGGTGGAGACTTCGGCGAAAGGCTGGCGCAGGTTGACTCCGGCGGAATTCACCACGATGTCCACTTTCATTCCGTGTTGCTTGACGGCATCGGCAACGCCGTCCAGTCCGGCGGGAGTGGACAGGTCCGCCGGACACGCAGTCGCATGGATTCCCTGCGAGCCCAGGGCGCGGACAGCAGCCGCGAGTTCATCCTGCCGCCGGGCGACCAGGATCAGCTCCGCCCCTTGCATGCCCAACGCTGTCGCTAAGGCAAGCCCAATGCCCGAATTGCCGCCTGTCACCAGCGCGGTGCGTCCGGAAAGCGAGAACAGCTCATCAAATCGTCCCATTTAGACCTCCACCGGTTTTCCCATGTCAGCGCGTACGGCCGGAAAGTACTTGCGCAAACGTTCGTCGCAGGTGCGGGCATGCGCCTCCATCCCCTCGAGTCGCGAGATGCGCGCGGAAGCCTCGCCAATGGCGCGGCTGGCATTGCGATCCATTCTTTGCCAGGTCAGCGGTTTGAGGAACTTATGAACCGAGAGCCCGGCGGAATACCGTGACGCAAACTTGGTGGGCAGGATGTGGTTTGGCCCCGATGCCTTGTCACCGTAGGCGACTGTCGTCTCCTCGCCTAAGAACAGAGAGCCGTAGTTTGAAAGCTTTGCCAGCCACCAATCGAGATCGGTGCAATGCACTTCAAGGTGCTCACTGGCGTGCTGATCGGAGATCTGTACCAGCTCCTCACGCGTGTCGCAAAGCGCCACTTCGCCATAATCGCGCCAAGCCGCTGCCGCAGCCTCGCGGGCCGTGGGCGGCAGTTCGGCAATCAACTTCGGAACCAGCCGAAGCACAGCTTCACCGAGCAAGTGGGAAGAGGTGAACAACCAGGCAGGGCTTTCATGACCATGCTCGGCCTGGCCGACAAGGTCGGAGGCAACAATGGCCGGGTCGGCCGACTCGTCCGCGATCACGGCAATCTCAGAAGGCCCGGCAAAGACGTCGATTCCAACTTTGCCGAACAACATGCGCTTGGCCTCGGCGACGAACTTGTTACCCGGCCCAGTGATGATATCGGCGGGCTTACCGGTGAACAGTCCATACGCCAGGGTAGCGATTGCCTGAACTCCACCGAGAGTCATGATCACGTCCGCGCCCGCCACTTTCATCGCATACAGCACGTACGGATGCACGCCCTGACCTTGGAACGGCGTGGAACAGGCGACGACGGTTCCCACGCCCGCCGCTTTCGCCGTTGCGATCGACATGTAAGCCGAAGCGATATGAGCGTATCGTCCCGTTGGGACATAGCAGCCTGCAACATTGCAAGGGACCAGCTTTTGACCGGCCCGCAGACCGGGTAATACCTCCAGGGAAAAGTCTTGCACAGACCGGCGCTGCGCTTCGGCGAATCGCCGCACATTGCCGACTGCGAAGATGATGTCGGCCCGCACGCTCTCAGGCACGGAAGCAACACAGCGCGCGATCTCTTCCGGCGTGACCACGATGGGACCTGACCAGTGGTCGAGTTCGAGCGCATAACGTCGCACGGCCTCCTCGCCGTGCAACTCGATTTCCGCCAGCATCCTGGAAACAACCTGACGAGCAGAATCACTTTCCGTCTCCGACGTCTTACCTGCCTTTTTTAGATAAGTAACGGCCATCATCTTCCTTCTTTCAAATCATTTGGCGGTCCTCCGCATGATCGATAAGGGACGTACCTGGGTCAAGCTTGCGGGCGCCTATCTGAACACCCAAATCGGACCGCCTAGCTACGCGGACGCAACCAAGATCGCTCAAGCCTATGTCAAGGCTGCGCCGGAGCGTTTGGTTTGGGGAAGCGACTGGCCGCACCCCACCGAAAAGGAAAAACCGAACGATGCGCTATTGTTTGACCTGCTCGGAGAATGGGCTCCCGATGAGAAGACTCGCCACCGCATCCTGGTCGAGAATCCACAGGCACTCTACGGTTTTTAGAGTTAGGAGATACTCCGGAAAAGGCCAATTATTTATTTTACTCGCCGAGTTTTTAAGCGCATTCTGATTCGGTAGTTGATTGCTGATCAATCGAAAAAGTAGATTGATCGTAGTGCCCTATCGTGACATATTGCGGAGGATTTTTGTGCATCTCGCATACCTCGACGATTCAGACACCAAGGCAAAAAAGTTTAAATGGCAAGTAATGTCAGGCGTCATCGTCGAAGACAAGAAGTTCAAGCTCATCGAAATTGGAATGGCCTCGATTCAGGAACTATTGGTTCCTATCGAGAAGCAGGCAAAGTTCGAAGAGTTCCATGCCTGTGAGCTGTATGGAGGGTATGGAGCGTTCGAGGGAATGGAACAGGAAAAACGGTTTAACGCAATTAGGCGACTCCTGGAACTTATCGCAGCGGCCGAGCTATCGGTAATTTACGGGGCAGTTAACTTAGATCGGCTACAAAGTGAAGTTTATGCATCTGCTGACCCGCTAGATATTTCCTTCAGGGTGTGTATAGAAGGAATTCATCGCTGGGCTGATAAGCACATGACTGAACTGATTTTTGAGGGGCGGAAATCGATAGTTCCACAATCGGAGATTCAAGCAATAGTTCCTCGCTTTGTCGATGGTTGGTTCGGGCAACTTGTACTGTTGATCATGGATGAATGCGATAGAAAGATTAAGGATACCTTACATAAGTCATTCCGAAGTGTGCGTCTTCCGTTTAAATTTGGCGGGGGATCTCTTCCTATTTTTCACGATGATATGTATTTTGGGGATTCACGATATTCGCTTGGGATTCAGCTTGCAGATTTATGTAGCTATTTCATTGCACGACACCTAGAGGGAGATGAAGAAATAGAGAGCTTTTACGCAATGATCCAGCCGCATATCGCGTTCTCGGACATTCACCCACCAGAAACAAATCTGACAGAATCCCAAAGCGCTAGCGTCATGAGCGAATCGGCTCAAAGCAAGGATATCACCAGTGGAAAATGAATTTTTCGACACATACAGCGTTTGGAGTGCAGCGTCCGCGAATCCGGTCTAGCGCTCCAGCGCTTTGCGGTCCCAGTTGCCGAGGATGGCCGCGGCTTCGTATGTGCTCTGCAGAAATTCCAGCAGCGAGTCTTTGGGTGAGCCGGCGTTGCGGACATCGTCATACATCAGCAGGAACTCGCCAAGCTGCGAGTGGTAGAAAGCCTCCCTGGGACGCACCGGCCGCTGCGCAAAGCCTTCGGGCTGAGGGGCGGCGTAGGAATAAAATGCCGGCGCCGTGATTTCGCCGCCTCCGGGCCAGAAACCGGCGCTGCTTACCTCATGGGAATAAGCTTCACGCGTAATTGGGTCGACGCCTGGACGCTCCGGCGCGGGCCTGCCGGAAAAACGGGTTACCGCATGGTCGAAGCTTCCCCAGAAAAAATGCACGGGACTGACTTTACCAATGAAGCGCGCCCTGAATTCTTCGAAGACATTATCGACCCAGACCAGAATGCGCCAGAAGCGCTGCGCGGCGTCGGCGTCATAGGCGGCGTGAACATGATCGGTTTCGAATCGAATTGGGTTGGGAATCTCGACCGGCATCGTCCAAATCCTGACGTTGATTCCGAGCGAGGCCAGCGCTGCCATGAATTCCTGGTAGAACTCCGCGACGCTTTGTGGCCGCAACGGCAGAAACCGGCTATTGCCGTCGCTCCGCTCGATGACAAGTTTGTGATCGAGAAAATCGAAAGCAATTTCAAACGAGCCCAAGCCGTGCGGAATCGGAGATGTCGTGAGGCCCCGCGAGGTTACGCGCAGCGTCACGTTCCACCAGTGGTTCACCTTGGGAGTGAGTTCCATCTGAACTTTGCCAACGATTTGCGACCACATATGAAGGGTCGCAAGGGTTTCACTCCAACTGCGCAAAGGCAGCGCCGGCAGGGGCTCCGTGATCGAAGACCTGATTGCGTCCGCTTTCATTGCTGGTTCCTTCAATCTGGCTGCTGAGCCACTCGACACATCGCGTTCCACATCCACCAAGCTACATACAGATGTCTGGAAAACCGGGGCGGTTGCGTCGGCAGAGGCAGCTTTGGCCTTGCAAAACCGCTCACGAGCAGTACAATTCGAGCGATTTAGCGCCGGATAATAAGGAGACTCCCGTTTATGGCAAAGCTAATCATAACGGCCGCAGTAACAGGTTCTATTCACGTTCCCAGTCTCTCTCCCTACCTGCCGTTTACACCTGACGAGATCGTGGAGGATGCTATTAAAGCGCATGCGGCAGGCGCCGCGGTCGTGCACATTCATGCGCGCGATCCAAAAACAGGAAAGCCAAGCAGCGACTTCAATTTGTACCGGGAAATCGTCGGCAAGATTTCGGCCCGCTGCGATGCGGTAGTTTGCATCACCACCGGCGGCGGCATCGGCATGTCAATGGAAGAAAGAGTACGCCCCGTCAGCGTGCTGAAGCCTGAGCTGGCTTCTCTGAACTCCGGGTCGATCAACTTCGCCATCTATCCTCTGATTGCCAAGATCAAGCAGCCGCGTTTCGACTGGGAGATTCCATATTTGGAATCGACCGAGGACTTGATCTTCTCGAACACATTCAGAACGTTGAAGTACTACGCCAAGGCAATGCAGGATGCTGGAACCATCCCCGAACTTGAGGTCTATGACGTCGGGATGATCAACAATATCAAGCACCTCATTGATCTCGGGGTGCTGCGAACGCCGATCTACATGCAGTTTGTAATGGGCATTCTGGGCGGTATCCCGGACTCTCCGCAGAATCTGGTTTTCATGTATGAAACCGCGGTTCGCACGATTGGCGAGACGAACTTTGCGTGGTCAGCGTGCGCGGCCGGCAAAGCGCAGCTCCCGTTGATGGCAGTCGCCATGGCGATGGGTGGAAACACGCGAGTGGGCCTGGAGGATAATCTCTACGTCGGACCTGGCCAACTGGCGAAGGGGAGCGCCGACCAGGTGGCAAAAGTGGTTAACATCGCAACTCAGCTCAGTGTTGAAGTCGCCAGCGCTGACGAAGCACGATCGATTTTGAACTTGAAAGGCAGGAACCAGACAGGATGGGTCGCGGCTGCCGCAAGATAGTACAACCAGCGAGGGCAGTACATGCGCGTGCCGGAGGTACTCTGGGCTCTCCGGTCAAGTTTGAAGGCACCAAAGAGACTCGCAGTAGAAGAGATTCTGTGCTGTCATGCTGAGCGCAGCGAAGCATCCCAGGACACTGTCCCACCGAGCGCCGCTCTGGGCTTTTCTGATGAAGAGCCTTGGGCTGCGTCTTAGGCCCACGCCGTGCTGGGATTCTTCGCTCCCGGTGGTCGCTCAGAATGACACACATCGCAGATTGTTATCTCGGGTTCCTCCTAACATTGAGCCGTCCCCGGCTTCCCGCTTTATGTCTGGGTTTTGTCGGTGGTCTCTCTGTTGTCCGTTCGGAAAAATAACTCCATCCAGCTTCTATCTCTTCTTTTGTTCGGTCCCTATTGTAGCGATCAGTAACTCGTTCCGCCCTACTCTGCCCCATTACAACTTCAACTTTAATACTACTGCCATCACGAGCTTTGAAATTGTGTTTAGTGGGTATTTACTTAACGCCACCGAACGCAACAGGTTGTGGTTTGACCAGGGTTGCAAACGGGACCGGATCTACCTGCACAGCCTGCTGGGCCAAGCGATAGAAGAGTTTGCCGCGCGA
>JBEKBO010000148.1:0-9482 GCA_050015355.1 Candidatus Korobacteraceae bacterium
GGAGCCCAAGAAAGGGAGAACTACAAAACAGAAACAGAACTTCGGAAGACCAGACCCCACCGCGCTGAAAATCTTCACCGGCCCCCATCTTCCAACGGCTTCAGGAGTTTTTCAACAGTCTCTATACTCTTCGAACGCGCCGCGCCCGCCGGGTGTCTGCTGCGTCGCCGCCCCCCAGTGCTATGATTCAGCTTCGGCCGTGATTTTACTTGAATCCTCGCCTGCTGACGAGGCTCACCTCTGGCGCCAGCGGGCGCTCCGCGGATGCCAATGATGGCGCGAACAAAACGTCTCCTGTTCTCCAGCATCGTGCTGGTGCTATTGGCAGCGGCCGTCGCCGCTCTCTTGCTGGTCCGCCGCCATGCGGCGCCCGAGGCGGCGCGATTGTTGCCGGAATGTGACGGCGTCGTCTATCTGAACTTACGCAACATTCACCGCTTGACGTCTTTCAGCAACGCGCCGGCTCCGAAACACGATCCCGAATACGAGGACTTTATCCGCCAGACCGGCTTCGACTTCGAACGCGATCTCGATGAAGCTGCGCTGGCCATACACCTGGGCAAGCCGGTCAACGGCCGCACCGCGGAAAATCATTACTCGCAGGTGCTGGTGGGACACTTCGATCATCAGCGGGTGCAAGCCTATCTGAGGAAGATCAGCCAGTCAGTGGACGGCTACGAGGGCAACGAGATTTTCAATGTTCCCGTGGAGGACAGAACGGTGCGCGTCGCCATTTTGAGCATCGACACCGTAGCCGTTTCCAATGTCCATGACCCGGGCATCATCCGCGGCATGATCGACCGCTCCAGACACTTGGCGCTGCCCGTTCGCGGGCCGTCGCTGCTGGCAGGGTATTATCGCGACGTGCCCTTCGCCAGCCTGGCGTGGGCCATTGCCAGGATTCCTCCGGCTCCCGCCGATCCGCGCGCTGCAAGTCCGTATCCTTTGCCAGGCGGGTTTGAGGTGCTTCTGCCTTACGGCAGCATGGTGATCGCATCCGTGCGATACGTGGGCGCGGTGCACGCCAAGGTTGAATTTCTGCTGGCCGGCGAACCGCAGGCGCGGCAGTTCACCAGCCAGGCAAGCGCTTTTCTGGAGATGTTCAAGTCGATCGAGAGCAGCCTGCACCCGTCGGGAAACGACCCCGACGTAAAGGCCGTATTCGATAGCATCAAGGTTCAGCAGGAAAAGGACCACGCCATCCTGAGCGCCAGCATCCCCACGGGTTTTCTCAAGAAGTTTTTCTCGGAGCCGATGTTTACGCTCGATCAGCAAAAGGAATCGCCCGCGTCCAAGGCTCCGGCGACGAAGCGTAAACGCAATCACCCAAAGAATCGCTAGGGCAGTTTTGAAGTTGGTGTATCCCGCTGACCAAGAACCGGTGTCCTCACCTGCGCGCCAGACACACCGCGGGCGCGGGGTTTATTTTGGGAGATTGTGAAGGGTAACTTCGTTTGGTGGGACTTAACAGCTTGTAGAGGCAGCTTAAATTTGCAGGCTGCCTTATCTGTGGTAAGCGCCCGGTGTAATCCTGTATTTCGATAGATGCTGCCTGCCCGTGGAAAAGATGCTGCCGCTTCAAAAAAAGCTGTCATTTTTATCGGGAGTGTCTAATCAAGATTACAGGCTGCCGCAACAAGCGACCCCATCGCCCCTCAGCCTATCTGCACGGTAAGCATGGAAATCGAGCCACCGTCCACGCCCTCCACCGGAAATGTAACGGGCTCTGAACCCGACCTGCTGCCAATGACGTACATCCGCAGGCGCAGGTGTGCAGGTTGTGAGCACCGGACCTATTCGGCTTTACCTGCAAAGAACATCTTGGCCGTCTTCGCCAGCACGGCGGCACACTGCACGACAGAATCGAGATCAACCCATTCAACCGCCTCGTGGGCGCCACCGCCGCCCGGGCCGTAGTTCACGGTTGGAATGCCGGCGGCGGCGAAAAGGGCTGCATCCATCCAATAAGAGACCCCGGCCTCTTTGGGCAGATGCCCGGTCACTTGGCGCGCGGCTTCGCGAACAAAACCAGCGATGGCCTGGTCACGATCGCAGGTCAGGGGAGGACGCTCCAGGATGCAGCGCAACTCCGCGCGTTCTCCCGCCTTGGCGATTACGTCGCGCAGCTCGGCCAGCACGTCCTCGGTTTTTTCACCCGGCAAGGTGCGGCGCTCGATTTGCAACGAGCAGCGTTCGGCGTAGGTCGAGAGCCCGGTTCCTCCCTGGATGAGAGCGCAATGCTGCGACGCGGGTCCGACCAGCGGGTGGCGGCGCTTGCGCAAGACATCACGGTCGAAGTTCTCGAAGGCAGAAACGATACGGCCCATTTTTCCTATCGCGCTTTCCCCAAGGTCCCATCGGCTGCCATGCGCGGCTTTCCCGGAGGTTATGATTTCCACCCAGACAAATCCCTTGTGCGCCAGGATGAGCTTGCCCTCGCTGGCCTCGGTCAAGATGCAGGCGTCGGCCTTGTGGTGCTCGACGAAGTGCTGCGCACCGATGCTGGCATACTCCTCGTCGGACACGAGGGCAACGAGCAGCTTTCCATTGGCGCCCTCCCGGGCCACGGAAGCGGCGGCGCAAAGAACCGCCGCGGCGCTGCCCTTCATGTCAAAAGCTCCTCTGCCGTAGACGCGATTGCCCTCGACGAATCCATCGAAGGGCGGGATTGTCATTCCGGACGCGGATACGGTGTCCAGGTGCGCACACAGCACGAGCGTCGGACCATTGCCGTTACCGCATTCGCCAATCGCGTTAGGCCTGCCGGGCGCGGGCTCTTCGAGCCAGCTTCGCATGCCGTGCTCCAGCATCCAGGCGCGCGCGAATGTGGCAATCGCCGATTCGCCTTCGCCCTCGGGCGCAAGCGTCGGATTGATCGACGGAATCCTGATGAGCTTCTGCGTCGTTTCGCGTACCACCGCTGCTTCTAACGGATCAATCATCGATGACGACCTCCTGCGGTCGGGGTCCCCAACGTGCGCCGTAGTTGCGCAGGTTGGGGTGCATATTCGCCGCTTGCGCTGCGATTTGAACAGGCCTGGCCAAAAGTATCAACTTACTGTTGTAGGCGCGCAATCCCGAAAAACAAATCCGGATTTACGCTGGCTGCTCGAATTCACCGGCCTCCGCGCCAGCCACGCTAAAGCGAATGCGCTAGCCGGAGGCGAAACCATGGTCTGTAGCATACCGAGTCGTACAACTCTGGTCAGCTTCTCTGCCGTCTTAGTTTATTGGGCCCCAGATAATCCGTTCACCAAAGGTGTTAAATGCCTCGAGTTCCCCTCGGCTACCTCCTCGGATTTCTATTCCTGCTTACGCCAGGTGCAGGCGGCTTGCGCGCCGCCGCCGTCTCATCCGCGGAAGGCATTGTGCATGATGCCTCTGGCGCGCCGATTGCGGGCGCGCAGGTTGTGCTGACCCTGCGGTATACGAAGCTGCGAGCCCAGTCGGATGCTCAGGGCCGGTTCGCATTTGCGGAGGCAAGCGGCGCTTCCGGCACGCTGACGGTTACCGCGCCTGGCTTTGCCCGGGTTGATTTGCCATGGCATCCGGAGGAGCGGCCCGACGGCATCGACATTACCCTGCCGGTAAGCAGTGTGCAAGAACGCGTCACCGTGACCGCAGCAGGTGAAACGCCACAGCCCAATGTGGCCACCGTCGACCGGGAAATGCTGGAGACAAGCGGAGCCATGACCGTGGAAGGCACGTTGCGCGAGGTTCCCGGATTCAAGCTCTTTCGCCGCACCCCGGGGTGGAGCACGAATGGAACGACGGGGGGAGTCTCTTTGCGCGGCGTGGGCGCCAACGCCGCCAGCCGGGCGCTGGTGCTGGAGGACGGCATCCCCGCGGCCGACCCGTACGGCGCATGGGTTTACTGGGGACAGTTCGTGGGTGCCGCGATCGACCGCATAGAAGTGGTGCAGGGAAGCGAGTCGGACCTTTACGGCTCGGAAGCGATGGGCGGGGTGGTCAATGTCATTCGCAAGAATCCGCTCGAAACACATTTCACGGCGGATACGACATTCGGAAGTTCCGATACTCCGATAGGGTCGGCCATGGGCGCTGTGCGCGCAGGGAAGTGGAATGTTGTCGCCAGCGGCGAGGGATTTAACACCAACGGTTACCAGCCGCTAGCCGCGAGCGAGCGCGGCGCAGTCGATACCGTGGTGAATTCCGAACATCGGACCGGCGATCTGCTGCTGGAGCGGCTCTTCGGCGGCAATGCGCGGGCCTTTTTAGGCGGCAGCTACTACCAGGAAGCGCGTCAGAATGGAACTGTTCTCCAGGTCAACAGTGCTGACCTGCGTCAATTGCGGACGGGGGCCGATTTCACCTCGCGGAAGCTGGGGAGCTTCGGGGTGCGCCTTTTTGGTGGAACCGAGAGTCTTTGGCAAACCTTCAGCGCGGTTTCGGCTGACCGGAACTCCGAAGCGCTGACCCGCTATCAGACGGTACCCGTATCGAGTATGGGTTCCAGCGTGCTCTGGTCGCGCACGGCCGGCAGCCGGCAGATGTTGCTGGCGGGCGTGGACACCGCGTGGGTGAGCGGCAACGACCAGGAATTGGCCTACACGGCGGGAACTCCCACGGCAAATCTCAACAATGGCGGCTCGCAACGCACGATCGGTTTTTACGGCGAGGATCGCCTTCGCCTTACGTCGAAGTTGCTGTTCTCGATTGGCGGGCGCGTGGATAACTGGGCCAATCAAAATGGACACGAAATTACTACGCCCATCGTGAGCAGCGTAAAGGCTGCATCGACGCTTTTCCCCGACCGCAATGAGACTGCCTTCAACCCGCGGGCGGCGGCACGCTACTCCCTCACCAGCGCACTGACGGCCTTTGCATCCGTCGGACGCTCCTTTCGCGCGCCGAGCCTCGACGAGCTGTATCGCGGCTTCCGCGTCGGCAACGTAGTGACCAATGCCAACCCGAATCTTGTGGCCGAACGGCTCACCGGCGGCGAAGCCGGACTGAGCTCGCGCATCGGCAATCGCCTAGTGCTGCGCGGCAGCTATTTCTATGACATCATTACGGACCCGGTTTCGAACGTAACCCTCACATCAACACCGACGCTGATTACTCGTGTGCGGCAGAACCTGGGACGGACGCGCTCGCAAGGGGTGGACGTTTCCGCGCAAACCAAGATCAGCAAAACCATCACCCTGGAAACGGCTTACCAGTACTCGGCCGCCGTGGTGCTCAGCTTCCCGGCCAATGCCTTGCTGGTGGGACTCAACGTGCCTCAGGTGCCGCGCAACGTTGCCACCTCGCAGTTGCGCTACTCGAATCCGAAGATACTCACCTTCGCCATGCAAGCGCGCTATGTGGGCAAGCAGTTCGACGACGATCAGAACCAGTTTCCGCTGAACGGATTCTTCACGGCCGACGCCTATCTTTCGCGCCAGCTTCATCGTGGAATCGAGGTCTATGGCGCGGCGGAGAATATGTTCGACCGCCGTTACCAGGTTGCCCGCACGCCGATCGTTCAGCTTGGGCCTCCGGTGATGGCGAGGGCCGGACTGAGAGTGACGTTCGGCGGAGCGCAATAGAGTGGATTCAGGTCACCCCGCCAAACGTCACAGCGTTTGCCCGGCACATCCGTGCAATGCCAAGCCGCCCAACTCCAATAGAATGCGACCCCTGCCGGGGCTGACAGGCGGCTCTCCACCCGCCCTCCCCAGGTATTCCTCCGGGATCAATGCGATTCTTGAATTCGATCCATTGGACGGACAATTACAATGTGTGTCATCCGGCGAATGAAGCCAATTCGAATCGCATCCGAAATGCCGGACGCGGGAGAGTGCGCTCGGGACCTGTTTCGCGGTTAACCTCATTCGGAGGAATACGGACATGAACGTTATTGGGAAGATCATTGTCGCCGTTGCCTGGTTGACCGTGGCGGTCAGCTCCATTGCCGCGTTTGCGCAAGCACAGGGGCAAGCGACCGCGGCGGCGTGCAACGCCAACGGAGCTCAATTGCCATTCTGCAAAGCCGTGCGGGGCGACCGCGCCGAAGGATGGCTGCCGCAGACGCGTTCCGAGGTCATGGCGCGCAACGGCATAGTCGCCACCAGCCAGCCGCTTGCCGCGCAAGCCGGCTTGCGAATCCTGATGCAGGGAGGCAATGCCGTCGATGCCGCGGTTGCGACCGCGGCGGCGCTGAACATCGTCGAGCCCATGAATATCGGCATGGCAGGCGATTTGTTCGCCATTGTGTATAGCGCCAAAGACGGCAAGCTTTACGCCATCGATGCCAGCGGCAAGGCTCCGACAGGCGCAACCGTCGAGCACTACGCGTCGCTCGGGTACAAATACGTTGCGGGCGCCTCTTTGCCCGGACCCGGCGGCGGCATGCCTTCCGCCGGAATTCTGACGGTGACTGTCCCAGGCACTGTCGAGGGGTGGGATCAGTTGCTCAAGCGCTTCGGCACCATGACCTTCAAGCAGGTGCTGGAGCCGGCCATCGAGTATGCGGAGAAGGGCTTTCCGGTGCCGGAGCGCATCGCCAACGACTGGAACATTCCCAATGCCCTGCCGCTGGTTGGGTGCTGCACGCAGAAAGACCCGGACACAATCGCCGCCTGGACAATCAACGGGCACAGCCCAAAGCCGGGCCAGATCTTCACCAATCCGGAGCTGGCGCGTTCTTTCCGTCTCCTGCAAAAGTATGGTCGAGATGTCTTCTACAAGGGAGAGATCGCCCGGGCTCTGGTGGAAAAGTCCACCAAGCTCGGCGGAACGATGACCCTCGAGGACCTGGCAAACTACCGCGCGGAATGGGTGACGCTGGCGGCCACCAACTATGAGGGATATGACATTTTTGAATTGCCGCCGCCCTCACAGGCCTGGGCCACCGACGAGATGCTCAATATCCTGGAGGTTTGCGCCCCCAAAGTCGGGTACAACCTGGCCCAGCTCGGCCCTGCGTCCGCCGAGTACTGGCACCTGCTGGTCGAGGCGAAGAAGTTGGCCTACAGCGACCTGTTCGCTTACAACGGCGATCCGGCGTTTGTCACCGTTCCACTGGAAAAGTTGCTCTCGAAATCCTATGCCGCGACGCTTTGCTCGAAGATCAACCCCAGCCAGGCAAGCTCTCCTGGTGTCAAGGGCAATGCCCCAAGCGACACGATTGTCCTCTCGACGGCCGACCGCTGGGGAAACATGGTATCTCTGGTCAACAGCAACTACGCCGCCTTCGGCTCCGGAATCACGGTTCCCGGTTATGGTTTTGTGCTGCATAACCGCGGAGGCCTGTTCACGCTCGATCCTTCCAGCGCCAATGTGATTGCGCCGAACAAGCGTCCGTTTAACACGCTCTCGGCAGGTTTCGCGATGCGCAACGGCCGGCCTTTCATGGCCTTTCAACTGATGGGCGGATCGCAGCAGGCGCAGGGACACATGCAAGTACTGGTCAACATCTTCGACCTCGGCGCGAACCTGCAAGCGGCGACCGATATGGCCCGCTTCAGCCACGATCAAGCCAGCAACCGGCTGCAAATGGAGTCGCAGCTCTACAACCTGGTGGGAGCGCAACTGAAAGCCTTGGGCCACAACGTAGTGTCGTCCAACGGAGCGCCGATGGGAGGCTACCAGGCGATCATGCTTACTCCCTCTGATAGCCCCGGCAATCGCGGCCAGAACGCCCAATGTGGTGATCACTGTCCTATTGATGGTTTCTATCGTGCCGGATCGGATCATAGAAAGGATGGGCAGGCAGCCGGCTGGTGAGCCGTGTCGCTTTCCAGCAGCCTCTTAGGAGCCAGTATGCACATCACGCACGTCGGGGCAATTGCGCTTTGGATATTGGCATTCTTTATTCCGCTGCAGCTTTACATCGGCTATCGCCTGGTCGCAAAGAGCGGTCAGAGCGCGGCGCATTACTTCATCAGCGGCAAACAGTTGCCGGTGATGATCCTTTTCTTTCTGAATTTTGCCACGGCCATGGGAATGGGCAACTTCATGGCCTATGCCGGAAGAGGCTACCAGATAGGCTTGAACCAGCTCTGGATGGTGCTTGGCGAGCAAGGAACGAAACTTCTGTTTGCTCTGCTGCTGGCGGGCTTTATCGGGAAGTTCTCCTACACCACGATCAATGAGTTCATGGACAAGGAGTTTTTCTTCCACAGCAAGTGGCTGCGCGCCGCCGGCGGCATCCTGATGTGCGTTCCGCTGGTCGCGCTCACCGGCCTCCAGGCCATCGGAATCGGAACCATCCTGAACGTGTGCATGGGCGTTGACGTGACCACAGGTATCTGGGTCGCGGCCTTGACCGTGATCCTCTATACCGTCATGGGCGGAATGTGGGCCATCGCCTGGACCGACCTGGTTCAAGGGACGATTCGCATCATCGTCGGCTTCATCTTCTACGCAACGATCATTTACCTCATGCATGGCGTAGGCGGCATTCGAGACGCCACACTTGCCACCAAGCCGGAGTTGTGGAGCGTGAAGTCGATTGGCGGGTGGGCGGCGCTGTCGATATTCCTCTCGCCGATGACCGGTCAATTCACCGCACAACATTGGTGGCAGCGCTGCTTCGCCGCCAAGGACCCCAAGACCTCGCGCAATGCGTTTCTTGGTTCCGGCATCTTCTGCGTTGTCATGTGTACGTGCAGCGTGCTGGTAGGCATTGCCGGGCACGCCGTGAATCCGAACTTGGCGAAGCCCGACCTGGTTTTTCCCTGGCTGCTGAACACCTATTTGCATCCGGTTGTCGGCGCGCTTTTGGTGGTCACGCTGATCGGGGCGGGCATGACCACATCCGCGGGCTTCCTCAACTCCGGGGTCACCATGCTGACCATGGATATTGTCCGGCCGCTGTTCAGGGAAAACGCGACCGATAAAGAACTGGTGGGCTGGGCGCAGTGGCTCACCTTCGTGCTGGGCGTGGGAGTCATCTGGGTCGCCATGCATTTCCCGACCATGGTTGCGGCGGCGCTCTTCGGTTACACGGCGGTGGGCGGAGGACTTTTCGTTCCCCTCGTCGTCGGCTTGTGCTGGAAAGACGGCAACGGCCGAACGTATGTCAGCAAACATGCGGCCATGGCTTCGCTGCTCTTCGGCGGCGGCACGGCAATCGTTTTCGAACTGGCTCCTCGACTGCACAAGATCTTCGGCGGCGGAATCATCCCAGGGGTTGGCGTCTCTCTGGTGCTGACCATGCTGATCAGCTTGCTCGGACTGGCAAGCCGGAAACAGACAGCGAAGAGCGTGGGAGTTTAGGGGAAGGCGGTTTTTCGAGGAGGCTGGCACCCCACGTTCGCCCGTGCAAGGCTTGAAGTTCTAGTGTCCCCCACGTTTTAAACTTGACGGTGCCCCACGTTCGCCCGCTTTTGGCTAACGTGGGGTAGTTTCCTGGACTGCCAGTGCATATGGCCTTGGCAAAACATGTGCTAATCTTTGGCGCATTCCATGGAGCCTGAAACGCTATCAGGAGTCCAAACAATCGCACTTCCTCACCTTTAGCTGCCACCGCAGGC
>JBEKBO010000149.1:0-9478 GCA_050015355.1 Candidatus Korobacteraceae bacterium
ACTACCACTCGTGTGGAAGGCGCATGTGGCGAAGGCGGTCCCTCGCAAGAACTTGCCCTGGGCTTTGCCCTTGAAGTTGCGGGCCACCGCGGTATTTGCTTGTGCGCTTTGGACACCGATGGGACCGATGGTCCTACTGCGATCGCGGGAGGGTTAGTCGACGGAACCACCATCGAGCGCGCAAGAGAACAAGGATTGGACCCGTACAAGTTGCTGGTGGCACACGACAGCTCGGCGGTACTTCGAGCCGTCGGCGACGATGTTTGCACCGGCAATACAGGGACCAACGTCTGCGATCTGAACATTATTTATATTTCCGGTGAAGCACTAAGCTGACGCGGAACAACTTGGGAGGCGTTTCGATGGCAACTGATGTGATTACGGAAATAAAGGCTCGCGAAATCCTGGACAGCAAAGCGAGGCCAATGGTCGAGGTAGACATTATCACGGCCGACGGCGTACTGGGGCGCGGCACTTCTCCATGCGGAACTTCTACGGGGTCACACGAAGCCTTCGTGTTGCGGGATGGCGGCAAACGTTACGGGGGCCTAGGCGTTCAACACGCAGTGCACAACGTGTTGGATGTGATTTCGCCGGTGTTGAAGGGTCGCAGTGTTATGGATCAGAAGGCCATCGACGAACTGATGATCGAGTTGGACGGGACGGCGAACAAGGCGCGTCTTGGCGCAAATGCCATCTACAGCGTGTCCATTGCTGTGGCGCGCGCGGCGGCCGCGACCCTGCGTGTGCCGCTTTACCGGTACTTGGGAGGACCTGATGCCTGCATGCTTCCGGTACCGATGTTTAACATGATCAATGGCGGATCTTACGCAGCCGCTCAACTGGAGATACAGGAGTTCCATCTCATTCCCACAACAGCAAAGCGGTATTCCGAAGCATTACAGATGGGAGTCGAGGTGTATGCAGCCTTGGGTGAGGTCATCAAGCAGCGTTACGGTAAAGATCGTCTTTATATCGGTGTTTATGCCGGGTACGGTGTTCCTACGAGCGACCCTGGAGAGGTGCTTGAACTTCTGCTCGCAGCGGCAGAGGCGGCGGGCTACGGTGGCCAGTGCCGAGTCGGATTGGACTGCGCCGCAAGCGAGTTCTATGACTCCGCAACCAGCCAGTACCATCTTGGCGGAAAACTATTGGGCCGAGAGGAACTTATCAGCCTGCTCGAGGGTCTCGCCCGCAAATACAACCTGTTCATGATCGAAGATCCATTGGACGAGAACGACTTTGAGGGCTTCGCGGAGATCACTCATCGAATCCCTGTCCTGATCAACGGCGATGATTTTCTTGTAACCAATCTTCAGCGCCTCAAGCGTGCGGTCGAACTCGGGGCCGCGAATGCAATGCTGCTTAAGCCGAACCAGATCGGGACCATCTCCGAAGCTACCGAGGCAGCTCGTTATGCACAGGCACACGGGTACAAGGTCGTTGGCTCCGGAAGGGCTGGGGGAATCGATGACCCTGTCACTGATATTGCCTTTGCTGTTGGAGCCCAATGTGTGAAGTACGGAGCGCCGAGATCAGGTGAGCGAATCGGTATGTACAACTGCCTCTTGCGATTTGAGGAGGAATTGGGCTCTATGGCTCGTTTTGCTGGACCACAAATCTTCGCGCCATCGACTCCAGCCGCAAAGCTCTCCCGCTGAGGCCGAAGACTGACTTCTGTCATGATGAGAGTCGTATCTTATCGGGCCGCATAAAAAGTCTTGGTGCGCTGTTGCTGCGGGTAGGCAATATGGCAGAAGCTCATGGGTGTCCTCCCGGTAAACGGGCTTGATAGATTACGAGGTGCGTGTAGGCAACGGTGAGCAACGGCGTCGGGATCTTGGCTTGCCGGCCGCGCGCCAGCAGGTCGCCGATGATCTGCTCGGCCTCTATCGGGCGACCCTTCTCCATATCCCGATACATCGACGAGGCCTGGGTGGATCCCTTCGCTGTCAGTAGCGCTCTGGTGTCGGCGAGGAACTCCTCGCTCGGTGGCCGACCGACCGCCTTCGCTACGGAAACGACCTCGTTGAAGAACCGAAGCACGAAGTCGGCGCCTCCTGGCGCCGCTTCGAGCTCACCGATATTACCGCGCATCAGGCAAGTCGCGCCCCCGATGGTAGCAAGGAGCACCCACTTCTCCCACATCTCCCGTTCGATCACTGGTGACAACCGGGCGTCGAAGCCAGCACCCTGCATGAAGACGTCGAGTTGCTTGATGCGGGGGGACTCCATCCCGTTCATCTCTCCGTAGGCGAGCTCCTGGGGTTTGCTGAGCTGTACGATACGACCGATGTCATCAACCATGGTCGCTACCTTGCAGACGCATCCAACCACGGCCTTTTCGCCGAAGCGCGCGTGGAGCAGATCAACATGTTTCATACCATTGAGAACCGGCAATATCATCGTATTCGGGCCGACGGCCGGCGCCATATCACAGAGCGCCGTATCAAGCGAGAAACCCTTCACAGTCAAGAGCACCACATCGAACGGGTCGCTGATGTCCCCCGCGGTGACGAGTCGCGGCCTGAGCGTGACATCACCGTGCGGGCTGACAATCTGTAAGCCATATGCGCGCAGGTGCTCCGCACGGGCAGGACGGACGAGAAACGTTACATCGCGGCCTG
This sequence comes from Candidatus Korobacteraceae bacterium, assembly GCA_050015355.1. Lineage (GTDB taxonomy): Bacteria > Acidobacteriota > Terriglobia > Terriglobales > Acidobacteriaceae > CAWBRT01. The sequence goes on from JBEKBO010000149.1 coordinate 2,628, forward strand.
CCTCCGCAAGACGGCCACCAAAGTATCCGCCGGTTGAGCCGGCGGCGACGACCAGAATGCGCATACTCCGACTCCTTTGTTTGTCTTACTAACCTGTATTCTCAGGTTCAAGGTATTTCCTTTGAACCGCACATACCGCTTTACCTTGACCAGCAAATCAGCAATCGTGTAGAAATCATGCGATCGCCTATATTCTTCATACTGGCAAGCTTCGTCGTAGAGGCTCTTGGGTTGCGGAATGCGATAGGCCCGGGTTGTTTTTATGCGGCCTCCCTGTCGGTTTTGGTTTGCCAGGTTCCGCGTTACTGCAGAGGAACGCGGAAGTGTTCGTTTCGTTAGCTTAAGCTAAAGCCCGAGTATAGCGAACGGCACAACTCGGGACGGCGCCGCTGACAGGTCTGTCCGCGTTATTCTAAAGGAACCCAAAGCTGGCACGGCCGTTGCCGAGATCGGAACACAGTGATGTTCAGCTTCACGCGATTCCGGCCTTCGGTAAACAACGCATTCTTAGACATCGAGCTCTGTCATAGGCACCTACAAGGCGCTGACTGCCTTAAAAAGCTTTATACACTCGTCGTAAGCCATTTAAATCATTTATTGACTCCGCACCATGTTCCGTAATAATTACCGTAGGCTCTACTCGAACTCCCCCAAAAGGCAACCCATGCAAGTCATACTTAATGCCAAAAACCATATCAGGCTCAAACACAAAGTCACTGTTCGGTCCTAAGTCCGGGTATTCTACGACCTCCAAGCCGACTCCATGGCCGATCGCTCGCATTCCTTTGGTGTATGGTAAGAAATATTGCGACAAGCCTGCCTCTGTGGTAATCCGCAACGTCTCTCGAAACAGTTCACCGCCTGTCATGCCCGGCCTGATGTAATCAACCATCCGTTCATTCGTTTCATAGGCAAAGTTCAACACTTTGATTTGCTCTTCGCCAGCGCCATCCATTGCGATGGTCATACCAGTGTCAGAACAGTAGCCCGCTACTGAAGGGTTAAAATCGAACCACACATAATCGCCACGTTCAATCTTTCGATCCGAAGGACGCCACGTCGGTAAATCCGTGTGCGGTCCCGATACGACAAGATATGCAGAACCGATATCCCCCCCGCGCGAGCGAGTAATGTATTCGCCGATGGCAGAGAGCTCGACTTCTGTCTTGCCAATCGCAACCTCTTCCAATGCGGCACGAATGCTGTCGTCCGCCAGCTCGCCGGCTTCGCGAATAACTGCCAGCTCATTTGGGCTCTTGCGCAGTCGCTCCATTTTAACGATCTCAGAAGCTTCGACCAGCGTAATGCCAGAAAGGCTTTGCTCCATCTCCCTGAAATGAGAGATTGGAAACAACTCTTCGCCAACGACGCCGATTCTTCTTATTGGAAAAGGTAACTCCTGTACTAATGCCGGTAACACGTTTCGCATCTCGTATATTGAGTGCGCATTCTTGACCCAAGAAAACCGACGGGCTGCAAAACGATTCAGATTCCCAACAAACGCATGAATCTCGCCTTCGAGCGGCAGAAACAGCGCGTGTGCTGACTCTTCAACACAGTTGATCGTTCTAAAGTTTGTGTAATACATGGAATAGCCTGGGTGATATTCGTCGCTGTAAATGAAAAGAGCATCCACCCCGGTCTGCTTCATCCGGGCTCTCGTTTTCGATACCCGACTGTCAAACTCGGACGGCCTAACTTCTATGGTCACAATTTTCTCCAATCTAGGATCATCCAGCTCAAAGCAATGGGTGCACACGGAATGGGGCAACCGCGTCGAATATCGAGCTAGCCGCCTAAGCAGAGTGGCTGGACGGATTTCATCCCCTCTTTCCCCAAGCCCGAATTCTCACATGTGAAACAACTTTGGCAATGCCAATGAAATCTGCGGAAACAAAATTACTATCGATAGGTCAATCAGTAGAGCAAATATAAACGGTAATATGGCTCGGAATGCCTGCTCAAGCGGGACATTGCTGATGGATGACGCAGTATATAAACAAAATCCAATTGGAGGCATGTTAATTCCTACCGCCGAGTTCACCAACACAATGATCCCGAAAGCTACGGGGTCCAGCCCCATGGACGTTATCACCGGCAATATAACGGGAAGTACAACAATAATGCTCGATATCGTCTCAAGCATGGTATGAATGATGAGGAGGAATACGTTGATCAACAGAAGCAGCAACAGCTTATTGCTGGTCATTTGCAATAAGCTGCTAGCAACCTGATGAGCGATACGCTCTCGAATGAGGAAAGCTCCGAGAACGAAGGCCAGTCCTAACAGGAACGATACCCGGGTGGTGTTGATTACCGTCTTTATCAATATCGTTTTAAAATTCGCAAACGTCAGCTCTTTGTAGGCAAACTTACTAATGACGATTACGTAACACGCCGCAATTACTCCAGACTCTGTCGGCGTAAACAAGCCGCCGAGTATGCCGCCTAGAATAATCATCGGCGCTATGAGCGCGAAGGCAGCGTTCTTGAATGACTTCCAGATCGTACGCAATGAAAACTCTTGAACGGCAGAATAGTTCCGCTTGATCGCGGTTATGTAATTTACGACCATGAAGGACACCGCCACGAGAAGGCCTGGCAGAAAACTTGCGATAAACATCTTGCCAACGGAGACATTGGCGACGTAAGCGTACACAATAGAACACATGGAGGGCGGAAACAGCAGGCCGAGCGAACCCGAGGCTGATTGGAGAGCCGTGGCAAACGGTACTGCGTAACCCCTCGCCACCATGCCTGGAATCATGACCGAACCGATGGCAGCAGTATCCGCGGTTGCAGAACCAGAGATGTCCGCGAAGAACAGGCTTGCAACAACTGTTACCATGCCCAAGCCGCCGCGGACGAACCCAACCAGCGACTGCGCAAAATCGATTAGCCGCCGCGAGATGCCACCCGTGTCCATGACAGCCCCTGTCAGCATGAAGAATGGAATCGCAAGCAACTCGAACTTGTTCAGATTCGCGAAAAACTGTTGGGGAACAACCAGAATCGGCGTGCCCGAAATAGCAAGTGCCAGAATAGCGCAGATGCCTATTGTAACCGCAACCGGCACGCCCAACGCCAGCATACCGAGACCTACAACTAACGTTCCCATAGCTGTTCCTTGCTTACTTTTTGCCGGTCGTTCGCGCGTTGGGTCGCGCAAGCCATTATGTGATCTAAAGAGTGAACGATCAGCGCCATCCCTCCAATGGGTATGGCGACATATGGATATCTCATCGATATGGGAAGCGACGAGGCTGTTTCCGCCCCCATTCGCAAGATCATTTGCCCGCCATAGAGCAAGAAGATTACTCCCAGGGCGAATACCACCAGATCAGAAATGACGACCGTGATGCTTCGCAGGCGCTCCGGCAACCGCTCCACCATGATGAGAACGGAGGGGTGCGCGCCGAGCTTATAGCCAATAGCAGCGCCTAGACAGGTCAGCCATACGAACAAATAGCCCAATAGCTCCTCATTCCATGACAAGGAACTTTTCAAAACAAAGCGGTAGACGATTCCGAGACCTCCAACTATCACCATAACGCACAGTATTGTACAGCTTACAAACAAGAACGATCGTTGAATCCACTCGCTAAGCACATGAAAGAAGCGCACTACAGCCTTCATATTCCGCCTCACGCCCCGCCTCTCCCCTTCCGACAGGGAGAGGCGAATACCAGGATATTCAATTCGCGGCTGCTGCTTTCGCCGCCACGATTTCGCGATAGAGAGATTCGCCGCTGGGAATCTTGCTGATCAGATCAGCGCGTATTGCGTTCGTGGCTTCAATCCAGGGCTTAGTGTCGACGTGAATAATGTGAACTCCCTTCTGCTCTATTTCTTTCAGCGCTTTGTCGGTGTCGCCTTTGTATAGCTTTATATCGTATTGGGCTGCCTGCTTCGCGGCATCGAGAATAGCATTTTGGTCGTCTTTAGGAAGCTTGTCATGACTGCTTTACTCATGAGGAAGACTATCGCCTGGTCATTGATGCGAGTAAGCGAATAGTTCTTTGCTACCTCCAGGAACTTGTCTTTAACAAACTGATCGGGTGGAGTATCGCCACCATCTACAACGCCCTGCTGTACCGCCAAATACAGTTCGCTGTATGCCAATGGAGTAGGATTTGCTCCAAGCGCGCGAAATGCGTTTACATAGCCGGGACTTTGCAGAACCCGTATCTTAAGACCTTTCAGGTCGTTGAGCGTTCTGACGGGTTTATTGGCGGTAAAGACGTTGCGTTCCAGGCAAGAAAACCATGCCAGGCCAACGAGATCATGTTGGGGAAGCATATTCATAAACGTGTTTCCCACTGGACCTTGTAATATGCGGTTTGCCTGGTCCACGCTGTCAAACAGATAGGGCACATCGAATATCTGCCATTCTTTCACGGTATTTTCTACTACCGCCTGCGCTATGATCGCCAGATCTTGCGTACCTGTCCTCACGGCCTGAGTCATCTGCACCTCACCACCAAGCTGCGACTGCGGGTACACGGCGATTTCAATTCTCCCGTTCGTTTTGTCTTTCACTAACCGTGCAAACTCTAAAGAGGCTAATTGGTAGTGAGTGTCAATTGTCTGCACATGTCCCAAGCGCAAAACTATGTGAGCTGGCGTAGATTTGCTAGAATTGCAGCCGTAAACAACGGTAAGCATCGCTATTGAAAGAACGGTTGCAACCGCAGAGGTAACCTTCTTGCCGAAACTCATTTCGAATCCTCCCTGTCTCTAAAACTCGTGTGAAAAGCTGCTGTCGTGATGTCCTGCATGATGATTAGCGCACTGACGCTGCGCAACCGGAACATTCGTGCTGGGAGCAGCCGCCATGGAACTCTTGCAGGATTTGCCAAACTCTGAATTCAAGACCTTCTCGGAAAACAGCAAGTCCTTCGTACGCAGAAATGGGTTACGTAAACTGAAAAGACAGTTCATGAGCGTAGACGCTTGGCCGCGACGTCCGAAAGTATTTTGCGGACTGGGAGAAAGCGGCATTGGCCTTGAACTCAAGAGTGGGAAATCTCGAGGGATATCTTAGCTAAGATCTTGGTTCCTTGTCACGGTTTTTGGGAACCCGCAGCGGGATGGCAAGATCGCGAAGTGAGCATCGCTTTCCGCGGCTCTACCGGCCTTATTAGGCAGTTATCCGTTTGCGAGATTTTGCTTTGGCCGTTCTTCAACTAGGCGGGCGCGAGGTGGCGTTAGGCGCCCCTTGTCGGGCTTCGTGGCAGATTCGACGGCCTGAACGGATGGTCGGCCCCCGGAAAATGAAACTTCCCGACGACCGCCCAAGTTCCGGATAGCTCGTCACGCTGACACAGTCGCCAAGCTGGAGTGCGGTATTGAACGGGTGCAGCGGCGTTCGTCTGGGGCAGAGAACGTTGGATGATTGTGCAGCACAGATCTTCTTGCCGTTTCGAGGACGCCTCAGAGGATCTCAACAGGAACTACATCGCCGGACCGCAACTTGTTGCAGAGCAGCCGAATCACCTCTGCCCTGCGCCGACGAAGCTTTTCGAACTCCATTTCAAACTTTCTGATGAAGCAGCAAGCGCCGCAGTCCGGTTTAAACTCCCGGTGCTGTTTGCAGCGGATATCGATTTGGACAAGTGTTCGGCTCACCTGCTGTTCACGAACCCAGAGGTTTGGGGCCGGCATTGGCTGCGACCAGAAGGCTGGATTTGGCGTGGGGCGCAACCGGCCATGAAGGGCTTCCACGCAGTGTTTAGGCGATAGCCTTTTGTGGCTATCGAAGCTGTTTCCTGGCCACAGATAATTCTCAGTTAACCGGGTTGTTTTCGAATTTCTTCGCGGGTGGGGCTGAATTCTGCGCCACAGTCTGCCACGCTGAGTCCGAGCAAAGTCACCGTTACGATTCCAGGCCAGAGCTTCATAGGAATCTCCTTGTTCAGCGCTGAATCGCTCGTGTTGTATTGCCTGCGAGCGGCTTGGCAAGGCCAAAGCGGCGAAGCCACGAAAGATGGACCGGTGCCGTACCATTTTGAACTTTGACCAATTCGAGTTTGAACCAAGACCCCGCTGCAACCCGTCATCAGGGAAATCGAATTCCCTGATACGCCCCTGATAATTCCCTGTTCGATTCAACTCTTAAATTTGGTGATTGGTCCAATAACTTAAACAAAATTAGACGCTTACAGCGATAAATGCCGAATTAGACGGGCCGAATTCAGTAAAATTCCCTGTATTTTTCTCTGTTAGCAGGGAATTTGGCAAGAGAGCGGTTCGCTCGTGACTGCATCCTCCGCCAGTTCTTGAGTTTCCCTATCATTCCATGCCGAGTCTTACGCATTGGAAGCTGCCTGATGACGTAGCACGTTTCGGCCACGATTTCCGGATGAACACACGTATCTTGCTGTTAATAAGAAGATTACGTCCTAAGAAATAACAGAATTCCCTGCGCGCATTGTCCTTTCGTAATTGATGAAAATTGAGTACTATCCAGTTCTGTTTCAAAGGAAATTACAGGCAATTCGGGGGTTGCCGAGGAGATAGCTCCAGCACCGCCCGAGTCCTCCCTGTTCAGGATTCTTGTAAGCAGGCCGTTTGGCGCAAGGCGCTAGAGGCCAACGAGAAAAGGAGAGCCTCATGCACGCATCGCGCACTCAGAAGGGACATTGGGTCCGTTTTGTCGCGGAGATACTCATCATATTGTGCTCGGTCGGATTATTAGCCCAAGCCGAAGATAAGAATAAGAAGCCAGCAGCGAGCCCGCCTCCTAGAGCCGCGGCGCCCGCCAAAGCACCCGCCAGAGCGCCGGCTGCAACGGCATCCAAGCCCGCGAGCCGCCCCGCTCCTACCGCGAACAAGCCGAATGTCAGTGGGAC
>JBEKBO010000150.1:0-8779 GCA_050015355.1 Candidatus Korobacteraceae bacterium
AGCACCAGGGCCAAGCCGCACTGTTATGGCAAGCGGGGCTGGACATCGCGGCAACCATTCGCGTTTCCGGCGGAGGGAGAAAAATGTTTCTTGACATCCCCTTTTATAGAACAGGCATTCTCGCCAGCAATCCAGAAATTCCGGAGTTGGTGTATCCCTAATATCGCCGTCAGGCGTTAACTCCCGGCTCTTTTCCGGGAAACACCTTCCGCGAAGCTGGTCTAGTTCCCTTCTCCGTTCTGCACCAGTTTCAGAAATTCCTGATGGACGCGCGTATCGCCGGAGAGCTCCGGGTGAAAAGTGGCAGCCATTTTCTTTCCCTGCCGCACCAACACCGCGTAGCCATCGCGTTCGGCCAGCACTTCAACGCCCGGTCCAGTGCGCTCAATGCGTGGAGCGCGAATGTAGACCTGTTCGATCGGGCCTCCCGGGAGCCGTATAGGGCCGCTGATGATGGTCGAATCGATCTGGCGTCCGTAGGCGTTGCGACGCACCGTGATGTCGATTGCACACAGTCCCTTTTGCGCGGGATTTTCGACTTCAGCGGCCAGCAGGATGGCCCCGGCGCAGGTTCCGAAGGCAGGCTTCGAGCGAACGAATTCGCCGAGTTTTTGAAAGCCTTGCTCTCCCAGCAGACGCAGAATGGTCGACGACTCGCCCCCGGGAAGGACCAGGCCATCGATTTCGTCGAGTTGTTCAGGCTTACGGACCAGCACGACCTCGGCGCCGAGTTCCTCAAGCCGCCGGCGATGCGCGTCGAAGTCGCCCTGAAGCGCAAGCACGCCAATCTTCATGCATTTATTTTAGCTGAGAGTGGAAGGGTGCGAAGCGGAAAGCGTGACCTGCGAGCGGCTCGCATCAAAGCCCTCGCGGAAGGTGTCATTTTGAGCGACCACGGGGAGCGAAGAATATGCTTCTTGTGGCGCGGAGAAAAGCAGATCCTTCGCTCCTCCACCCCAGCGATGAACTCCCACATCTGCTAACTGCGGCAGATGTGGGGCACCAAGCGACCGTCGCCGGGGACCCCGGCTGCGCTCAGGATGACACTCACGAAGGAGGTGGGGTATCCCGCAACTACCCCACGTTAGCCCAACCACCCCAGCGAGCGGTGCTCGCCGGGGCTCCCGATCGGGCGAACGTGGGGCACCTTCACGGGCGGGAGTCAACTGGTCTAGCCGTTGCCTTGGCCCTGACCCTGTTGCTGTTTCTGTTGTTCCATCTGCTGATGGCGCTGCTTCATCTGGGCATGCCATTGCTGACGTTGTTCACTGGTCAGCACGCCGGAAACCTGCCTGCGGGTAGCGTGGTGGATACGGTGAAGCTGGGCTTTCTTCTGAGCGTCGCTCAGCGAGCTGTCGTTCTTCACCGCCATAGCCTTCTTCCGTGCTTTCGCCCGGATTGCCTGGATCTGCGCCTTCTGCTGGTCGGTGAGATTCAGTTGCTCCATGCCGCGCATGTGGCCCTTGGCGGGCGCATTGGAGTCGGTGGTGGTTGTTGCCGGCGCTTGCGCGGAGTTCCCGGCGGGTGTGTTCTGCGCGACGCCGGTCGCCAGCATCGCCATCGACAGCGCTCCGGCTGCCGAAATCGCCTTCAGTTGCTTCCAATTCATTACTCTTACCTCTTTCCTTTCGCTTCCTTGTAATATTGAAAACCCGATGGGATGACAGAGTTTCGTGCGAGTTCCACCCCACTACGCGCAAAAGCGGCGCATAGTGGGGGCCCCGCCTAACAACGGGAGCCGGTATTTAGGATATGCACCAATGTTTCGCAAGACTGGCCTTGTGCCGTCGGCCGATGGAACTACCCCACGTTAGCCCAACCACCCCAGCGAGCGGTGCTCGCCGGGGACCCCGATCGGGCGAACGTGGGGCACCGTCAAGGTCGCTTTCATCCGGCTACGGCAACATAATCTACTGCGAGCAGCTTCTCTCTCAGGGCTTCTCGCTGCTGGCGATCCGGGTCTCGTCCACTGGAGGGTAATGAAGATACTGATTGCGTCTTCCAATTCGGGAAAGCTGCGAGATTTTTCTGGCGCGGCTTTCCTTTTCAAAGTCGAATTCGAGCTGATTCCCAACTTCAAGCAATTGCCGGAGGCGGTGGAGGATGGCGAGACATTCGCCGATAACGCTCGCAAGAAATCGGAACACTACAGCCGCTGGGTTGCGGACCAATTAGTTCTGGCCGACGATTCCGGACTCGAAGCGGACGCGCTCGGGGGAGCTCCGGGCGTCCACTCGGCTCGCTATGCCGTGCTGGATACGGATTTGCCCGGAAACAGCAAAGACGAAGCCAACAACGCCCGTTTGTTGCGGGAGTTGGCCGGAGTGGAGGATGCCCGCCGTGGAGCGCGCTTTGTTTCCGTGATCTCGGTGGCGAAGAACGGGCGGGAGTTGGCGAGCTTCAGAGGCGAAGCGCAAGGCGTGCTGCTGCACTCGCCGAGAGGAAACAATGGATTCGGTTATGATCCTTTGTTTTGGTTCGCGCCGCTGGCGAAAACTTTTGCCGAACTTACGGCGGAGGAGAAAGCCGCGGTAAGCCACCGCGGAGAGGCGATCCGGCGGTTTCTGGAATGGTGCCGCAGCCGGGAATCAGGCCACTAGAGCGGTTTTCCGTGAATCCGGGGTCGTTTCGTCTGGCATACATGCTTATGCAAACTTGACATTAGGAGTAATATCGTCCGTTGCGGTTTTTGTGGAGTGACTGTGGCCGATTCCGGCGGCATCGTGAGCGGCCCCGACAGATAACAGCAGTACCCATGCGATTTCCAGACTCAGGTGAGCGAAAGTCTTGACGAATTGGTCAGGGGTTAGGATAATCTCTGAAACTCTCATCACTTTAGCTCACAGCAATTAAGGAGCAATCTGTGGCATCACCAGTCGCAGCCAGTCAGGCTCGCATTCCCGCAGGAGTACCGCCTTTGCGAGCAGGCGAAGGAAACTCTTTTTTGTGGCGCCGCTTGCATTCACTGACCGGGATCGTGCCCATCGGCGCGTTTCTTGTCGAGCACTTCATTTCCAACGCTTTTGCCACGAACGGACCGCAGGCGTATGGCGAGCAGGTGAAGTTTCTGACCGGACTTCCCTTCACCTTTTTGCTGGAACTGTGCTTCATCTACATCCCGCTTGCCTATCACGCACTTTACGGAATCTACATTTGGTATCGCGGCGAGTCCAACGTAAGCGATTATCCCTGGACCGGAAACTGGCTCTACACCTCGCAGCGCTGGACCGGAATCATCGCTCTCCTTTACATGGGATACCACACGTACACGATGCGTTTCACCGGCGTTCACCTGTTCCATGGCGGATATATCTATGCCTACGGGAAGGTACACGATGAGCTGATGACGCCCTGGATCGTGGCGTTCTATGCCATTGGAATCATCGCCGCTTCGTGGCACTTCGCGTACGGAATCTGGCTGTTCGCAGCCAAGTGGGGCATCACCGTCGGCAAGGAAGCGCGGCGGAGATTCGGGTATGTTTGCGTGTTGATTGCCGCGGCCTTCATACTTACGGGCGTGATTTCGCTGATAGCGTTCGTCAGTCCCAACAGGGATTGGCACTGGGCGGAGCCGGGTAGCCATGCCGAACAGCAGGCACAACCCGCGCAACCCCACAGCTAAACGAGCCGGGAGCAGCAGTCACCCGGCCAGGGCAACAGGTACGTGCACACGAGCCGCGATGCGCGGCAGGAAACCAAGAGAAGAGTTGCAATGGCAAATCCAAGAATCATCATCGTAGGTGGCGGACTGGCGGGACTCTCCGCCGCCATCAAGGTCGCCGAAATGGGCGCCGAGGTCAATTTATTTTCGATCGTCCCGGTCAAGCGCTCGCATTCGGTATGCGCTCAGGGCGGAATCAACGTCGCCAAGAACCTCAAAGGCGAAGGCGACTCTACGTGGCTGCACTTCGACGACAGCGTTTATGGCGGCGATTTTCTGGCCGACCAGCCGCCGGTGAAGGCGATGTGCGAAATGGGGCCGGCCATCATCGATCTGCTCGACCGCATGGGGGTCCCTTTCAATCGTACGCCGGAGGGACAGCTTGACTTCCGCCGCTTCGGTGGGACGCTGTTTCAGCGCACCGCTTTTGCTGGCGCCACGACGGGGCAACAGCTCTTGTATGCGCTCGACGAGCAGGTGCGCCGCTATGAAAGCGAGGGCAAGGTTTCCAAGTTCGAGGGATGGGAGTTTCTGTCGGGAGTTTTCGATTCCAACAGGACCTGCCGCGGAATCTGCGCCATGGATCTGCGCTCGATGGAGGTCAGGACCTTTCCCGCCGATGCGGTCATCCTGGCGACCGGCGGCGTCGGCGCGATCTTCGGCAAGTCGACAAACTCGGTAGTTTGCACCGGATCGGCGCAATCCGCGCTGTATCAGCAGGGCGCATACTACGCCAATGGCGAGTTCATCCAAGTCCATCCAACCTGTATTCCGGGCGAAGATAAGCTGCGCCTGATGTCGGAATCGGCCCGCGGTGAAGGCGGCCGCGTATGGGTGCCGAAGCAGAAAGGCGACAAGCGCGACTGGAAGAGCATTCCGCAAAGCGAGCGCTGGTACTTCCTGGAGGAATGGTATCCCAAGTACGGCAACCTGGTGCCGCGTGACGTGGCCACGCGCGCAATTCACAAGGTGGTCTACGAGTACGAGCTCGGCATTGACGGCTCGCCAATGGTCTATCTCGACCTGACCCACATCGACAGAAAGATTCTCGACAAAAAGCTCGAAGGCATCCTGGAGATTTACGAGAAGTTTGTGGGCGATGACCCGCGCGACGTGCCGATGAAGATTTTCCCGGGGATGCATTACACCATGGGCGGCATGTGGGTTGACAGCAAGCAACAGACCAACATTCCAGGTCTGTATGCCGCCGGCGAGTGCGATTTCTCGATCCACGGCGCCAACCGCTTGGGTGCAAATTCGCTTCTCTCCTGCATCTATGGAGGGTTCGTCGCCGGGCCTGAGGCGGTCCAGTACGCCCGAGACTTGAAAGCCGGCACGCCGAACGGAGCGTTCGAGGCCGAGCAGAAGCGGCAGGAAGAATTCAACCGGACACTGATGTCGAACCAGGGCACGGAAAACCCGTTCCGGCTGTGGAAGGAAATGGGCGATATCATGTCCAAGCACGTGACGGTCACGCGCGAAAATCCAGCGCTCAAGGAGACCGACGCCAAGCTGGTTGAACTGCTGGAGCGTTATCGCCGCGTGAACCTCAGCGACCGTTCGATGTGGGCCAACACATCCTTCGCTTTCACCCGCCAGCTCTATAACATGCTGCAACTGGCGCGCGTGATGACGCAGGGGGCGCTGTTGCGCGATGAATCGCGTGGCTCGCATTACAAGCCGGCATTCCCCGAGCGGGACGATGTTAACTGGCTGAAGACGACGAAGGCTTATTTCGCCGCCGACGCCGACGAACCGCGCTTCGAGTTCGCCCCGGTGGACGTTTCATTGATTCCGCCTCGCGTGAGAAAGTACTAGCGCGCGGACGGCCCGGGAAGGGGAGTTCGGACGCGCTGGAAGGGTAAGCTCCGCACGATCCGGGCTCCTGAAAAACAGGATGCGGCGACATCATGCGCCGAACATAAATATAAGTTCGAGTAAAGGGCTTTCAAAGATGGCCAATAAGACAATCGCTCTCAAGATTAAACGCCAAGCCGATCCTCAGTCGCAGCCGTACTGGGAAGAGTTCGAGTTTCCCTGGAGACCGGGCATGAACGTCACTTCCGCCCTGATGGAGATTGCGGCTAACCCGGTTACAAAAGAGGGAAAACCGACGACTCCGCTCGCGTATGACTCCAACTGCCTGGAAGAGATCTGCGGTTCTTGCGCCATGCTGATCAACGGCAGGGCGCGAATGGCCTGCTCCGCCTTGATCGACCAGCTCGACCAGCCAGTGAAGCTGGAGCCGTTCTCAAAGTTCCCGGTCATCCGCGATCTGCAGGTAGACCGCAGCGTGTTGTTTGAGAACTTGAAGACGGTGAAGGCCTGGGTTCCCATCGATGGCACCTACGCTCTAGGCGCCGGTCCGCGCATGACGCCGGACGAGCAGGATGTCTCCTATCCGCTGTCGCGTTGCATCTCGTGCTGCTGCTGCATGGAGGCCTGCCCTCAATTCAACGAAAAGACGGGGTTCGTTGGGGCGGCCACGATCTCGCAGGTGCGCCTGTTCAATACACATCCCACCGGCAAGGCGTTGCAAAACGAGCGTCTGACGGCCCTGATGGGCGACGGCGGCATCCAGGAGTGCGGCTACGCGCAGAACTGCCTGGAAATCTGCCCAAAGCAGATCCCGCTAACCACTTCTATCGCCGACGTGGGCCGGCAGGTCATGAAAAAAGCCATTCTGGACTTCTTTATGACGTAGAACAACCGAATGTCTTCGGCAAGCGCGGGCACGGGCTCGCGCTTTTGCGTGCCATTCTGACTTGCTTTCAAGCCCAGCAAATGCCTTTTCTAGGCCGCGAGGGCGAGGGCTCAGTCAAAAGGCGTAGGCCCTTAAGAGGTATGAACTGTTCTGATTCGGGAGAGATATTAGGCCAAAATTCCGAATTCCGGGTTACACTTCCAATTGAGCTTTCATCCAACGAACTAGGAAAGTTGTCTCAGGGTACTGCCCTTGCGCTTAGCGTCTCGATTTGCTGGTCCATTTTTGCTGGTTTTTTTGTGCGTGGTGGCTTCCACGAATCTCTTTGCCCTTCACAGCCGCACTCCGGTTAAGCGGCAAAAGGCAACGCGGCGTCAGGTGCGTCATGTCCGCTGGAACCCCGTGCTCAAGGGCTCACACGAATCCATGCTTCGGCAAAACGCGGTCATTAACGAGCTTCAACTGCCGCGCATTGCCAACGAAGAGGAGCTGCTGAGCCTGGAAGTCCGCGATGAACTGGTTCCGGTCAGCGAGTCCCGCGCTTTGCGCGTCTCGCCGCGCTTGGATGTCACTCGCCGCTACTGCCGGAGATGGACGCGGCAGTTCCTCGAGGACATTTCCGAAGCGTATTACCATCAATTCAACAAACCGCTCTGGGTTACCTCGCTGGTTCGCACCGTCGAACAACAGCATCGACTGCGGCGGCACAACCGGAACGCGGCGCCCGCCGATGGCGAGATTACCTCTTCTCACCTGGCTGGAATCTCGGTTGATTTTGGCAAGGCGCCGATGCTGCAGCGGGAACGGCGCTGGTTCGACCGGTACGTGCTGGAGTTGCAGCAGCAAGGGCTGGTGGAAGCGGCGGAGGAGCGGCGGCAGGCTTGCTACCACATCATGGTTTCAGACAAGTACGAGGAGTGGGCCGCCAACCGCAAACTCGAAGCTCCGGCGGCGCCAGAAACTCACTGAACGCATAATCATCCCGATTAGGCGATGCGTCATGCGATGCATCGCCTTTGTTTTGAAATTCTCACGCGGCACAATCTACACCACCCCGATCCCATCCGGAACTATACTGACTGACGCGACGCCAACGGGCTCGCCCAATGGGGGTTGATGAAACTCGGAATCCTCGATTGTTCGCCCCAGCAACGGCAAAAGCCGCCGTCGCCGGGGGCCTCGGCCCGGCGAGTGCAGTCCCAGGCGTTCTTGCGCTCGCTGGGGCGTGTCCTGATATTCGCGACGGCCGCGTGCCTGAGCAGTTTTGCTCAAGAGCCGAGCCATGATGCAGTGATCGTAGATTCGGCAATCGTGATCGACACTCACGCCGACACGCCAACGCGCATCACCGATGAGAATTTCGATCTGGCAAGCGACGCCGGCCTTGGGCATTGGGATCTAGGGAAAGCCGAGGCGGGAAACCTGGGCGCGGAGTTCTTCTCCATTTATGTCGAGCCCACCGCCAATCGAGGCCACTATGCGCGGCGAGCCCTGGACATGATCGACGCCGTCTATCAGGCGGTCGGAGCGCATCCGGATAAGATAGTCATGGCATTTTCTTCGGCCGATATCATGGCCGCGCGCAACGCGCCGCGCCGGCGTATCGCTGCCCTGCTTGGCATCGAGGGAGGGCATGCAATCGAAGGCGATATGCGCCTGCTGCGTGATTTCTATCGACTCGGCGTGCGGTATATGACACTGACGTGGGCGAACTCGAACGAGTTGGGCCAGTCTTCTGGCGATCTCATGGCACCCCAGCGAGCCAAAGGCAGGCTCTCTGGGGACCCCGCGCTGAAGTCGACGCCCGCACGGTCCACACCGGCAGGCGATCCCGGACTGACGGGATTCGGGCGCGACGTGGTGCACGAGATGAACCGGCTGGGCATGATGGTAGACATCTCGCACGTCTCGGACCAGTCGTTTTACGATGCACTGGCCATTACGCGGGCGCCGGTGATCGCCTCCCACTCCTCCGCCCGGGCGTTGACCGATTCGCCTCGCAACCTGACGGATGATATGCTGCGCGCACTGGCGCGCAACGGCGGCGTGGCGCAGGTAAACTTTAACTGTGGGTTCATCGATCAGAAATACCTGGACGCGTATCGCAAGCTGCTCGCGGAAAAGGGCGCGGCCATGGACGCGATCGAAGCACAGTTCAACGCACGCAAAATCGGGTATAACGAATACTTGCGTGCGCTGCGGTCAGCGAGTGCGGGCATTCCGAGGCCTCCGCTGGAGAGTCTCATCCGCCACATCGACCACATTGCGAAAACCGCCGGAGTGGACCACGTGGGACTAGAAGTGGTCTCATAAACTCTGTCGCAGTTAGACTGGCATGATGAAGTGTGTGGCGGTGGATTCGACGAGCATTGCTGCGATCGGCTATGACCGGGGGAAACGCGAGTTGGGGATCG
>JBEKBO010000151.1:0-8743 GCA_050015355.1 Candidatus Korobacteraceae bacterium
GCGCGGCAAACTCTTCTATCGCTTGGCCCAGCAGGCTGTGCAGGTAGATCCGGTCCCGTTTGCAACCCTGGTCAAACCACAACCTGTTGCGTTCGGTGGCGTTAAGTAAATACCCACTTGAGCTTAATGCCGGTCTCGCGCTCAAACTGGGGGCCCAATTGAGTGATTGCTCCCTGAAGTCCGAAGGTACAAAAGACCCGTATCTCGGCCCCGAACGCATTGGATGAAAACACAATGCTAGCAAGTAAAAGCAATGCGATCCGGGCGCGGCCCATGGAAGGAAATATTATTCCAACAGTCTTATTCATCGTGATCTCCACAGATCCTCTACTTTTTCGGAGCGATGTAGAACGTGCCTTCAACCTCCAGGATGTCGTCCTGATTAAGGCGATGCACCTCGACGATGGTGCGCGGCGGATACGGCCCCTTACCCCACAGTTCCTCCTGCACCTTGTTGGCGATAGGCCGGTAGCGATACATGTCGGTAGTGTAGACCACGATGCGCACGCAATCTTGCAGCGGCACCCCCTGGCTCTCGACAATGTGCTTCATGTTAAGGAATGCCTGACGGATGCGGGCCTCATCACCCTCCACCAGCTTGTTCGTCTTGGGATCGATACCCCGCATGCCAGCTACATAGAGCGTGTCGCCGGCCCGGGTGGCGAGACCCCATGGCCCAGTCGCCTTGATTGAATCGGGAGGATTCAGGGAAGCGACGTGACTAGCGGTCTGCTGCGCAAATAATGGAGCTACGAAGAGAACAGCGGCGACCCACAGGAAAGCTAAACGTTTCATGGACGGGGTTCCCCTTTATGATTGGAATTGAACTGGCATTGCAATGCGCAACATTTGTGTAACTCCAGATCCGGTGTGAGCGCCCAGGAGAATGCGGCGCAGAGGTCCAGCAACCTGAGCATTCAAGACCAATCGGAAACCTCCTTTTTGCTTCGAAAACGAGAGACATTATATGCCCAAATCGCCGGCTCTAACGTTGTTGAGCAATGGTGGGAGAAAACAACAACCCCGCCGCATTTCCATTTCCAAAGAGTAAACGGCAATCTCCTTTTCAGCCCTGAATTGCCCGAATTGTACTGCGCAAGGACAAATTAGCAAGGCCAAGGCTGTATACCCGCTTGCGGAGCAGAGCGATGCGATGCCATTCGGGGTTGCGACCCGCTCTCGGGGGCCATAGCTTTCGCGCTGGAACGATGGGCGGTCACGTGGAACAGGTGCAGAGTCCATGGTGACTCCGGTGATCCTCGGGAATGTGGCACCTCCGAAGGAGCAAAGCAAGAAGACTCAATTTCAGCCGACCGAAGCGAAGGATGCTCGGCGACATCTGCCCACGCCTCACCTCACACATCTTGTTGCCGTCGCGGCTTTTGGCCGCGACGCCTTTACATTACCCCTCTGAATCGCTGCCGCGCCACTACTGAGTAGGCATACTTGACCATCGTTACAACGTCGAACACAGGCAGCCCTGTCACCTTCTGAACGCAATGCCCGAATGGTGGCATATTGGTGCACTCAAGAACGACGGCACCTACCTCGGGGTGCTGCTGCACGAGATTGCGAGCGACGGCACTCATTTCTTCCGCCGCTTTGTCCGGGTCGAAATCTGCTTTGCCTTCAATGAAGGTGCAGGAGAATTCCGGCGAGTCATCCATTCCGACCACAATCATCGGAATGTTCTGAATCCCAACGCCCTCGAAGTGCTTTTCGGTTAACGATTGTGCACGCGCCGTTATGATGCCGACCTTCTGATCGGCACGGATGACCGCTCGCGCCATGTGAACCTGAAGGAGGCTTGAGGTAAAAACAGGAATACTGACGGAACTCGTGATCTGCGGATGGAAGGCGGCGAGAAAGCCACAGCTTGTGGTAATGGCCTTCACGCCCTCACGCTCAAGTTCCCGTGCGCCATCGACAAAAGGTTGGATCAGCGTGGGATCACACTGCTTGACAACCCGTGCCAGCGAAGCTCCTTTGACCACCCGGTACCGCACTGGGAACGGCAAAGTACTGGCATTACCGATGTCGCCCGGTATTCTTGGAAATACCGTATCCAGCATGAGAATGCCAACGGACTCGCCATAATTAGTACGACCGCCTACGACCTTCATTCTGTTCCCCTCCTGACAGCAAGATCATATCCAAGTGCCGATGACAGGCATTGCACACTCCGGGACGGATGACATTGACCCTCGCCCTTCCAATTGCAGCATGGGCCCAAAAAGAAGCGAAAAGCAAGGGGGAAATCACAAACCGCACTGCTGCTTGCAAGAACGACCGTAGCATAGCCGGAGACGGGTCGGCGGGACAATCGGTGGGAAGTTCGGGGTGTACCTGCGGACACTCGTCTGGAGGCCGTCCTTCGCCGACGTTGGGGCTCTGTAACCGCCTGCACGGGCTCAACACGGGAAGGCGGACATCACAGTGCACAGAGATCAGATTCGTCACTCGTCAGGTCATCTCGAATGGGCGTACAATCTCTACCGATTTCGAAGTCAAGAAGGAATTCCGGCTCAAGGTGGCTCGCTGGTGTGGTAAACGTCCAGAACCACAGTAAAGCTTTGCCAGCCTCAGCCGCTCATGTTCACCGTTTTCGTTCGCCACGGTGGGAATCATATCCGAATCGGGCTAAGTGGCCAAGCATCTCCAATCTTGAGATTGCGGGGCAGCGAAGCAGTGCCATTTTGAAATCTATTTCGGTTCGCTTTCCATGCAGAAATAAGGCAAATAGAGTTCGGCTGCGGCCTCCGTTTTGTGATAAAGAAGAAGTCTCATAGAAGGAGGCTGAAATGGCGGTTACGGTTGAGGTGCGAAACGACAAGGGCCTCGTTCTTTTATGCTCAGGCGTGCTAACTGGGAAGGAGTTGATAGACGTTAAGAGGAGTTTAGTCACAGAGCAAAACAAGAATCTGCGATACATAATTACAGATTTGACGCATGTTCATGAGTTTCAAATTCCCATGGATGCAATTCGGAAGATGGTCGCCGAGAACAAGCGGCTTGCCGCAATAGCAGAGCCGGGGGTGCTAGTTGCTATCGCTGCTCCGCAACAGCTTGGGTTCGGCTTGGCGCGGATGTGGGAAGCGTACGCACATCATGAAACCGGATGGCGCACTTCGGTGTTCCACTCAAGAGCTGATGCTGACTTATGGATTCAGCAACATCTGAAGTTAGCCAAATAAAGCTGGGCAGCGATGTGGGGTTGTGCAACCGATGCATATGTGCCCGTGAGCAACATTGGTGTTGACTTGCCGTGCGCTGGAATTCACCATAGTTCCGTTGTTCCGAACCGGAGGTGGCTTTATGTCCATTGCACGTCATACCGTCAAAGTGTTCCATGTGGCTCTGCTGTTCCTATCCATGGCGGTCGCGGTATCGGCCCAAAACATTGCCGAACTCAAGAAACAAGCCGCTGCCGGAGATGTAAAGGCACAGTATAACCTTGGCGTGGCGTATGCCAATGGCTATGGTGTTTCTGAGGATAAATCCGAGGCAATACGTTGGTGGCGCAAAGCCGCCGATCAGGGGTATGTAAAGGCTCAGTTCAGGCTCGGCGTGGCATACGATCTTGGCGATGGTGTCCCAAGGGATGAAGCTGAGTCGGTGCGTTGGTACCGCAAGGCCGCTGATCAGGGTGATGCGGAGGCGCAGTTCAACCTTGGAGCCGCATACCGCGACGGCGCTGGTGTCCCGAAGGACAATGCTGAAGCCTACTTCTGGCTGAGCCTTGCTGCAACGGGAAAAGTAGAAGGTGTAAAACAGGAAGACGTAGCAAAAACACGCGATGAGCAAGCCTCTCATCTGACCAAGACGGAGCTATCGCAGGTGCAAGAGCGGGTACAGAGGTGGGTTAAGGATCACGCCGCCAAAACGAACTCGCGATGATGAATCCGTGCTGCCGCCGCGTTTGACGATTAAGCCCGACTCAGTCCGTACCTGGCAGCGGTGGCCGTGCCGGAATAATCCAAATGGCATAAGCGTGTGCCGAATGCCACCGTTTCCACCGAACCCAACCCGCCATCGCTCAACCAGTTTGTTCCGCATAAGCCAGCCTTTCTACAGCAGTACCTCGTTCATGGTGTCATCAACCCGTCTCCCGAACTCATCTTCACGATTGGGGGCATCAGGGACACGAACAGCGGACACGTCACATTTAATGGCACGCGCTACACTTTCTGGGGCAAGCCGCCAGTACTTTCCGGTGTCTTGCTTGTCGGCAAACGCCGGCGCGGATTTGGCCGGCCGAGAGGTTTCGGAATAAATGGAGAGCTGAACTTCCGGCAACGCCCACGGGGCGCAGCACCGCTAAAGACATCGATGCTGATGTTGCTGGGACAGCAGCAGTGGCTGCTGTAGCGTTGGCTGCGGACGTGCCGACGGTCGGCGCGGGCCCTTCCCCCAGGAACAGTGCAGAGAGTTAATGCGTGGGGAGATCCCCCGGCTCTCCTGTCGGCGAGGCAGCCGAACCCAGTCTCGGCATGATCTTGCGAGCTCCCCAGTCACCGAGCACTATGTTGCCAATGCCTGGGCAGAGGAAATTGAGCAGAAAGATTTCGAATGCTGTGCCTGCCCGTTCCAAATTATTTACTTGCTCTTTTGCTGAAATGACCGCGACATAAACCAGCCAGGGAGCAGGCGACGAAGAATAAACCAATTAGCATTGCGTCGTGGTTATACATCCAGGCTAGGCCAATCACGCTTTGTCTTCCTTACAATGCCATAACAGCTGACACATAATATCTTCGTTCCAACCTGGCATTCGCCTCACCCTAAGTCGATGGGCGCGGGTGCCAGCCTCTCGAATATTGTGAGAGTCCTCCAAAGTCGCGCGCATTACAAGTGACGAAGGTAATTTACAATGTTCCGCGACCTCCATTCATACCTGTCGTGCTCTCCGGAATTAACTCGGCTTTGAAACTGCCGCTCTAGGGGTTGAGGTCACTGCGTCAAAATCGATGATGCCATCGAACAGGCCCTAGCTGCGAATGAAGGTGCGAGTACCGATACCGCAAGCTTCGTGGTGGCATAGAAGGTGATGCCGTGCCGGGGGTCGCGTATGAGGCACCTGGTTCGCTGGACACCCCTGAGCCTCCCAGCTACACTGCGGTTATGAACAGTAATGCCGGGACAACTTTCCTTCGTTATTCCAGTACACGCCTGGAAACGCTCGCCTCTTGGATTGACGAGTGCCTGGGCCGTCTGACCCAGGATCAAATCTGGTGGCGAGGCGAAGCGCAGAACTCCGTTGGAAACCTCGTCGTCCATCTCTGCGGAAACGTTCACGAGCGCATCACGCTGGCCCTAGGCCGTGGCGGTCCCAGCATGCGCGATCGCAACGCGGAATTTGATCCTGGCCTGAGGCGCACGCCGGAAGAGCTGCGCCAGCAGCTTAGCGCTACGATTTCTGAGGCTGTGGTTGTTCTGCGGCAATTTCCCTCCGAACGCCTGACGGAACAAACGCCCAAACCGGGGTACGACCGCTTGGTGCTGGAGAACATCTTCACCGTGGTGGAGCACTTCGCGGTGCATACCGGCCAGATCATGTTCGTCACTAAGCAGATGACGCAGCACGGTCTGGGCGACATCAGCCGTTCGAAGAAGGTGAAGTAGTTTCAATCGATATCACCGGCCGTGCAGACGTTCCGCCACCGATCGTGCGGGGAATCTATGCCCTTGCGCGACTTGAGCAGTGTGCTGCCTGCCCGCGTGGATCGCCTACGTGTAGACCGGAACTACGATAGCCCCGGAAGATCACTTACGGCCGAACGACGCCGAAACAAGACTTCCAATTCGTAACTGGTTGGATCCGATTAGTCCCATTGGCTTGTCAATGAAGCAACTGGGTGAACTGTGACACGTTTGTCACCCCGTCGAAGTCGTGGATCATCTTCAAGATCTCCTCGACGCGCTTCGCTGGCAGGCCGGAGTCCGGCATCAAATTGTGGTATTTGGCATCAACGTCGCTCCATTCAATACCACGTGGCCCGGAGCCTCGCGGTGCGTCGACGGTGCTCGTGTAACGGGCTCCAGATTTGATAATGATCGTGACCGTTCCACCCCAAAACCAGTCGTAGTGGACCGGGGTCGGCGCCGGGTCGACCTCGACCACACTCATAAGCTGGGCGACGACCGGCCTGTGGATCTTCTCCGGCGTGAGGTTGACAAAGGAGAAGTCCTTGTCAGCCACGGCGGATGCTACAAAATATGGAAGGCTGTGGATAGCTTCGACCATGTCCTTGGGTGGGTTCTGAGTGTAGGTGACGGCCCACTTGGGAGGCCCGGAGATGAGAATCTTGGTCACCTGTTCCGGCGATACATTCGCCTGCCGGGCGGCATTGATCGCAGCTTCCATCGTGGGATGCATCGCATGAGTACCGGGCACCAACTTGATAGCCAAGTATTTCTCAATGTCCCAATCCGGACCGGTGTCGCGGATCAGACTTTTGAGATCCACTTTGGGGTTGCCATAGACCTCCAAAAAGCCACCCTTCGCCTCCAGTATGTCCTCGTTGAAGGTGACGGTATACCCGCGGCTGGCTGCCAGAGCGGTGTTCACGGCGCAGAGGGCCGCATTTCCGCCTTGGTATTCACGTGCCCAACTGTAGGTGCCGATCATAATTCCGCCCATGGTCACTGCGGTCAGGCGGATGGCGTTTGCCATCTGCTCAGGCGTCAGTCCAAGAAGCTTAGAGGCCGTGACGACCCCGCCAAAGGCGACGACCATCGACGGGTGCAACCCCGGCCTACCACCTCGCACTGCAGCGCCGAACCTACCCGCAGCTTCGTAGCCGGTCACCATCGCGCAGAGCACATCCTGGCCTGTGGCACCTGTACTTTCGCCGAGAGCTAGGCCGATCGCAGTGATGGATGTGCCGGTGTGAGCGACGTTGCGAAGGTCGCTGTCATCAAAAGCGGCAGCATCACTCAACATGGCGTTAACCCGCACGACCTCAGTCACTGGCAGCTTCGTCGGGTCGAACCAGACCGTGGCCTCCGGCCGCCCACCGTGCTCCTTCGCCAGATCGCGGATGATACGGGCCGACTTGATTAGGGTGCCGGACGCCGCGCTGCCGAGCGTGCTGGCGATGATCATCTTGGCGTACTTGATCGACGTTGGCGACATATCGCTGAACTTCGTTTGGGAGAATAGCCGCGAGAACGCGAGCGCGAGATTCGGAGAACCTGGTGCGCCTTTGTCATTCCCTGGAGTGGCCTGCGCCAAGGCGACTAGGGGAGACGCCACACCCATGCCGGCGAGACCCCCGGCAGCAAGCGTGATTTGCATCATCCGGCGCCGGGTGATGTGGAACTTATCGACCACGGTTAGGCCCACATCTCGATCGCTATCGTTTTCCATCGGAATCCTCTTCTTTCATCGGAATCTTTCTTTTCGGCTTTGAATCGCCCAAAGTGTACTACTCGTTAGCAGTTCTGCAAGGGCTAACAACAGGCCAAAGCCGCATCTGCAAACGGAAAACGGCGCGATGCCGTGCCATTTTGGGCCACGCCACATGATCGAGAGCGTTCCTCGCCGTCAATCGTCTCTTCGAGTCATCACGCGAGAGCTAAATCTTCGCCACCTGGATACCCCGGTTGCCTGCCTCCTTCAGATCAGCTCTGCCGTATGGTTAGGAACGCTTTGCGGTCTGCTCGGCGCGGATACACGCCGATGACGGCAAAATAGAGGAGCGCATGGGTGTTCTCCGCTCGGGCTATTTGCTGGGACAGTCGCATTCGTGAAAGAAGTCGAATTCGTGAAAGATGCTGATGTACCAACGACCGTCTTGTTTTGTGACAATCCAAGTGAGGACGATTCCATCTTCGCATTCGCCGGGATTTGGGACTCGTGGCGAAACCCGGAAGGCAAGGCCATCGAAACATGTTCCATCATCACCACGACCCCGAACGCACTCCTTGTCGACATCCACGACCGCATGCCCGTCATCCTGCCCGACGATGCCTACGATCTGTGGCTCGACCCCGGTTTCCAGAAGGCAGACTCCATCTGCGACCTGCTGAAGCCCTTCGATCAGCAATTGATGCAGCGATACGAAGTGAGCAGCCGGGTGAATCTGGTCAAGAATGATGATCCGGCGTGTGCGGAGCCTGTACTGCGGGAAACTGCGACTGGCGTGTGAACGCCGGTATTACACGCTGCGCATTCCAAAGAGCATCGCCCTAAGGATGTACGAGCGGTTGCGGGAATTCCAGGACAACAGGGTTAGTAAACCCGAACTCCTTGATGCTCGCGGCAATCTGGCGAATCTGACGCCTCGAGTGAGTCCTGGCATTGTTAGGATAGGGTCTCAGGACCCCTGTTCGCTGATAGCAAATTGAGAGACCTGGCAGATTCACGCTCGCTATCGCACCCCTTATCTGTGAAGTGTTTACTCTCGTCCTACTCTGTTAGATGGCGGTATGCTGGTAAATGTAACAGGCAGAATCTTCGATGCTTGAGATGTCAGGGACAATATTGTGTGATTATAGGCAGTTAATATGCCCACTCCAGCGAGATGCAGAAGTCGTCCGTTCTTTAACGCACGGACAATTTTTCGGCGTAGTTATCTTGATCATTCGCTCGTGCAATGGTCGTGTACTTGAATAGACGATCCCCCGAATGTATGGTCCGCCGCCTGAGTGCAAGGGGAGATTGTTGGGAGCGAAGTTACAGTCTGCGTAAATGTATCCGGCCTCTGGGTGGAGATTATCTCCGGGCCACAATGATGATCCG
>JBEKBO010000152.1:0-8679 GCA_050015355.1 Candidatus Korobacteraceae bacterium
ACTCTCCAGCACCTCGCTGGGCGGCGCGAGTATCTGCTATGCGCATCGTGGGTGGGCGGACGCGGTTTGAGCTTGCAAATTCATTGACGCGCTGTACAATTCCAGCCGTCAATGAAATCCGCGCAGTAGTTTTGTAATAGCAAGGCAAGTCGATGCTGTAGGTTCGAGAGCGATCTGCTTGTAGTCGCAGAGAAAATTCATAATCGGGAGCAGGAAAGGTTTTGGTTGAGACCAGCCTTCCAAGCCGTAATGAGACTTTTCAGGTCCTCAGCATTGGAATGGTGGAAGTGGAGACAGAATGCCTTGTAAGGAGGGCAACCATGGGGGCGACAGAGGAATTAGCGCAATTCGCATTTGATCTCGGATTCGACGACGTTCCCGAGGAGGCGTTCAAGTGGGCCAAGGATTCCATACTCGACTGCATAGGCGTAGCGCTTGCTGGCACAAAGAAAGATGTCGGAAGAATTATGACCGAATACGTCAGAGAGGCTGGGGGCGCACCGGAGTCCGGAGTGCTGGCCGGGGGCTTTAAGACCTCTGCCGCCAACGCCGCGCTTGCGAACGGGACCCTGGCTCACGCTCTGGATTACGACGACTATTCACTTCCGAACTGGATGGGGCATCCGACGGTCCCGATCTTGCCGGCGGTCCTCGCCCTTGGCGAGCGGAAGAAGATATCCGGCAAGGAGGTACTGCTGTCCTATGTCATCGGCTACGAGGTCGGCGGCAGAGTTGGCGCGGGCGTCGGGCGCGGGCACTACGAATGCGGATGGCACGCAACGGCGACGCTGGGCACCATGGGTGCTGCGGCGGCGAGCGCAAGGATCCTGAAGCTGGATACTGTGCGGACACAAATGGCGTTGGGCATCGCCAGTTCGGAAGCCTCGGGGCTGCGGCAGAATTTCGGCACCATGACTAAGCCGCTCCACGCGGGGTTGGCTGCCCGCAACGGAGTCATAGCAGCTTCTCTGGCGGCGAAGGGCTTCACCGCAGATGGATGCTCCCTGGAAGGGCCTATTGGGTTCAGCAAGGTTCTAACCGCCGGCGGTTACGATTTGAAAAAAATGACGGCCGGCCTGGGAAAGAAGTTCCTGATCGTGGAGCATGGAATCAGCATCAAGCCTTATCCGTGCTGCGCGGATGGACACCGTTGCATCGATGCCATGCTGCACCTTGTCTTCAAGCATGACCTACGACCGCAAGATGTGAAATCGATTGAATGCCGCACCAGCGACATGGTTCCTCGGATCATGATCCGCGAGCGGCCCCAGACCGGCGACGAGGCGAAGTTCAGCATGCCTTTCTGCATGGCCATCGCCTTGACAGACCGTAATCTTGGGCTGCGACAGTTCACCACCGAGCGAGTCCAGGATCCGCGGGTGCAGGAGCTCTTCCCCCTGACCAGTTGGGTTCACCCGCCGGAAGCCACCGGCTACGAAGGCATGGAGCGCTACCCAGAGCGGGTGACGGTTACGTTGCGCGACGGTACGGTGTACTCGCATGAGGTCTCCGAGAGCAAAGGAAGACCGACGAACCGTTTGACCGAATCCGAGTTGACGGCCAAGTTCAGAGAGTGTGCCGACGGAGTCATCCTACCTGAGCGGATTGACCGCTCGATCGAGATGCTGCACTCGCTCGAGAAGCTTGGAGATATCAGCGAACTCATTGATTTGCTATGTGGCTAAAAATTGAGAACCAGGAAGAGTAAT
The DNA here is from genome assembly GCA_050015355.1 of Candidatus Korobacteraceae bacterium. Classification (GTDB taxonomy): domain Bacteria; phylum Acidobacteriota; class Terriglobia; order Terriglobales; family Acidobacteriaceae; genus CAWBRT01. The sequence continues at coordinate 1,710 of JBEKBO010000152.1, forward strand.
AAGCCAGCTTTTCGGGAGGCAGGTTCGGTGGAATGAACAGTAGTCCGGTCCCAGGGGCGGACGCCGCGGTTTCTCCAAGGGGGAAGTAAGGAGGCAGCATGCCGGTGGGTGAGTCTGAAGTTAAGCAGGCACCTGCAACAAGGGACAAGAGGCGTGAAGCAAAGTCGCCTCCTAGGCTGAGAAATGGAATCCTGATAGTACTCGTGGGAACTATACTCTGGTTCCTGCCTGTCCCGCCTGGGTTGACAGTTGCCGCATGGCGGCTATTCGGCATCTTCCTGGCCACACTTCTCGGATTGATCTTACAACCCCTTCCTTTGGGGGCTATGGCCTTTTTGGGTCTGACCGTTTGCACTGTGGCTAAGCTCATTACTCCTTCACAAGCAGTCGCCGGATTCGGCAGTACGACCATTTGGCTCATCGTCGCGGCATTCTTGTTCGCGCGAGGCTTCTTGAAAACCGGACTTGGAAGAAGAGTGGCTTATCTGATGATGAGAAAGATTGGAGGCAGCACGCTGGGGCTCGGGTATGCGCTGGCTTTCAGTGATTTGGCCATGTCACCTGCCATGCCTTCTGCTACGGCCCGGGTTGGTGGTGTGCTTTTTCCTATCACCCGCAGCCTGTGCAGCGGCTTTAACTCGGAGCCCGGGCCATCGGCTCGTAGGATAGGCACCTACCTGATGCAAACGGTATATCAGTGCGACAATGTGGTGTGTGCCATGTTTCTCACTTCTATGGCCGCCAACCCACTGATCGCATCCTTTGCCCAAAAGACGGTAGGCGTGCATATTACCTGGGGAATGTGGGCGTTGGCGACTTCAGTCCCCGGCTGTTTGACCATCATCGGAATACCTTACTTGTTGTTAAAGCTATCTCCGCCGGAATTAAAGAATACGCCGGAGGCCAAAGCAATTGCTCAAAGTGAGCTCGATAAGCTCGGGCCGATGTCGCGCTACGAGAAGCTGGTTACAGCGACATTCTTTGGATGTCTTTTCCTGTGGTGTACGGGCAGTTTTAACAAGATTGACCCGACCGTTGTAGCTATGATGGGCGTATCGAGCATGGTATTGACGGGCGTTCTGGAATGGAAGGACATCCTGGAGGAAAAAGGGGCATGGGATACGATGATCTGGATGGGCAGCCTCATGACCCTGGCCGACGGCCTGGTCCGGATAGGTTTTATTCCCTGGTTTGCTAAGAGCGTAAGCGGCGCCATTACCGGGATGAACTGGATATGGGCGTTGCTGATTCTCATCATCGTCTACTTCTACGCTCACTATGCCTTTGCCAGCATGACAGTACATGCAACGGCCATGTATGTACCATTTCTTTCCGTCGCCGCTGCCGCGGGGGCTCCCCCCTTGTTGGTCTCGCTGTCGTTAGGCTTTCTTTCGCCACTCTCTGGCGGGCTGACTCATTTTGCGGGTGCGGGCGCACCGATCTACTTCGGCGCAGGCTACGTTTCGCAGACGGAGTGGTGGAAGAATGGCTTCTTCGTGTCAGTTCTGAACTTGGTTGTATTTATCGGCGTCGGTGCCATCTGGTGGAAGATCATAGGGCTGTGGTAGGCCCATGATCCGTGGTCCTTGTCGCAGCTTGCTGGACACCAGTATCAATAAGAGAGATAACACGTCTCAGGAGAGAGGCATATGAAGATTCGCGCAGCAGTTCTCTACGAGCAAGGGAAGCCAATGCCGTATGCCGAGAGCCGTCCGCTGGTGGTGGAAGAAGTGGAACTCGATGGACCCGGTCCGGGAGAGGTTCTAGTTCAGGTTGCCGCCGCCGGCCTGTGCCATTCAGACCTTTCGGCGATTGCTGGAGTCCGCCCTCGGGCCATTCCGGCGGTTGCTGGTCATGAGTCCAGTGGGATAGTCCGCGAGGTTGGCTCTGGCGTCACTGGTTTAAAGATTGGCGATCATGTCGTCATGGTATTTGTCGCCAGTTGCGGCCACTGTCACCATTGCTATGGCGGACGCCCAAGTCTATGTGAATCCTCGTGGGATGCGCGTGGACGCGGCACACTGCAAAGCGGTGCACGGCGGCTTCACGTTCGCGGCCGGGAACTGAATCACTATAGCGGACTTTCGGTATTTGCCGAATACGCGGTGGTCTCGCAGAACTCCGTGGTTCGAATTGATCCTGAAGTGCCTCTGGAAGATGCCGCTGCGTTTGGCTGCGCAGTGATCACCGGTGTCGGTGCGGTGGTGAATACTGCCAAGGTGACATTTGGTGCCAGTCTTGCGGTGGTAGGGTTGGGCGGGGTTGGACTAAGCGCCTTGTTGGGAGCACGTGCCGCCGGAGCCTCCCAGATCGTCGCGATTGACCTCAGTGACGAAAAGTTGCGCCTTGCCCGAGAACTTGGCGCTACGGACACATTCAATGCGCGGGACCCCAACTGCGTGCAATCCGTTCGCGATGTTACCTCGGGCGGAGTGGAATTTGCGTTCGAGATGGCGGGCGTGTCAGCTGCATTCTCCACCGCCTATTCAATTCTCCGTCGCGGTGGGCTCTTGGTTGTGGCCGGCCTTCCTAATCCAAAAGAAACGTTTGCCTTGCCGGTTTCCTCCATGGTTTCCGACGAACGCGGCATTCGGGGCAGCTTCATGGGCAGTTGTGTTCCTCAGCGCGACATCCCTATTTTCATCGATCTGTTCCGCAGGGGTCGTCTCCCAGTGAATCGCTTGCGCTCGGGAACGGTGACTTTGGAGACGATCAATGAAGGCTTTGATCGACTGGCGCGCGGTGAAACCGTTCGCGACATTCTGGTTTTCAAGAAAACGCAGGCCCAATCTGGAGTTGGGTAAAACAGCTAGCAATGCATACCTGCTACGCCCCACAGGCGAACTGCGGAACCGTTTTCGTCGCTGATTCGCACTCCCGCTCCGCCGCCCCTTCCATCGCCAGTTGATGGCAATGTGAAGGCTTAGCTCACTATAAGCGGACCCGCGAACCCCTGATCCTGGCCGACAAGGGCGGCAGCAACGGTCGCCGTTCTCGTGGATGGAAGACCGGATTGCAAACTCAACTCTGCAACCCTTTCCATCTGGCTGTCACCCTATCCGACCGGCATTCCCAAATGGAATCCCATGGAATACCGCTTGTTCTCCGAGGTTTTCAAAAAAGTGGGCCGCCAAGATAGTTACCCCACAATTCTCAATCTCCTCCGCAGCACAGCAACCCAGACCGGCGTGTCTGTCCGAGCATGATTACTACCTTGCCCAACACCAGCTGCACAACTCTTGCCTTCACTATGACTCCACCGATTCGAAACTCTGTCTTGCCCGGAACTACGACCATTAAGCCCGCGGTGTGAAGTGCTTCTGCGCCGCCTCAACAGCCCGCGGTGAGGCTTCGGTTTCCTTGTCGATTTCGTGGATTGACTTACCCCTGGTCTCTTTAAAGATCCAAGCCCACATGGCGAGAAATCCGAATTCGGCAGCGCCCGCAAGCACGATCGGCGCATAGCCATAACGCGGAAACACCCAGCCCGCAAGCATTATCGGAATGAATGTCAGGCCGCGCGCGATCATCATCGGCGCAGCGACTCCGGTCGTACGTACCTCGGTCGGGAACATCTCGCTGAAAAGGGATCCAAATATGGTTCCGGCGTTGGTACCGAAGTAGTAGAGGAAGAACGGAACGAGGATCCACGAGCTAGTGAGGAGATAGGGCCAGGTAAAAAAGAGCAGGAGGCCGCCGACGCACGCAGTTCCGGCAATATACGAAAGCGTAACTCGGCGACCCCAGCGGTCAGACGTATACGAGGCGGTTATGCATCCGATCAGGCCGGCGAATGCCGTGAAGAACAGCCACCACCCTGTCTTGCCGAGCGAAAAACCTTGCTTCACAAGGTAAGTCGGCAAAAACGTGGTAATCCCATAATATCCGAAGAATTGGCATACAGAGGCGATGAAACAGATGAAGAAGGGAACAAGGAAAGCACGTTTAGTTAAGTCGTGCCAACTGGACCTGACGGTTTGCCTCCTAACTTTCCAAACGTCAGATTCAGGCGCTGCTGAACGCACATAAAACGCGACGATGATCGGCAACGCGGAAATTGCAAACGTCCATCGCCAGCCGATTATCGGCGGCAGGTAGCCACCGACGAGCGCGCCGCCTCCAATGCCAAAATAAAGACCGCCGTACAGTATTCCGCTCCACCAGCCACGTCGCTGGGTGGGCATCACTTCTGAGACGAGAGCTTGGCCGACGGCGTACTCACCACCAATACCGAGCGCCGTAAAAGCGGTCCATAGCAGTAGCCAGGTTTCACTATAGCTGAATGCTCGGGCGAAAGTGCCGCCAGCATAGACGACGATCGTCCACATGAGAGTAGAACGCCGCCCGTAACGGTCCCCGAGCCTGCCGAAGAGTACCCCGCCAATTGCCAAGAACACGAGCTGCGTCGATAAAATATAACCTGCGTGGCTTGCCGGCAGGTGCAGGTCGCGACTGATGGGGATGATCAAGAAGGTCAGCAGGGTGACTTCGTAATAATCAAAGACCCAACCCACAAACGCACCGACGAACGCCCGCATTTGCTCCGGGCTAAGGCGCTTTGACTCATATAGATAAGTTTGAGTTGCCATTTGAGCCCCCTTTCCTCAGCATAGACAACTGGGTCAAACCGATTTCATTACTCGCAAGCTGCGATCGATAAAACCTGTTCCAGATTCAATTGGCCCGTTTGATGAAAATCTTGCGCAATCCTGTTGTTGAGTGCCTACGGATGAGAAGCACTCAACAGGGGATAGGCTACTGCCGAGCAGCATGAAGGCGAACCATTCTTGCCTTTGGTGGACGTTATCAATGATGTACCGAGCCCTATAAATTTAGTAGTGCGCAAGGATTCTTTCGAGCCATTATGTCAATCTCCGCTTCGCTAATTCCACGCGCCAGAAGCGAACCGATGAACATACGCATCATTTCCGAGGGAGGAGAGGCCCATTCAAAGAAAGAATCGGTACTCAGAATGCACCGTTCCGCACCGACCTCTTTTATCCTCTTAATGACCTCTTGGACGCTAATTCTATAGTAGGCCGGCAACAGTCCCAAGAAGCAAAATTCTATATAACAATTCATCCTCGCCATCTCTCTTATGTGATCCATCGTTGCGCCAACAGTCTTACTATCCGGATGGCAGAAGATCAGCTTCTTAAAGCCTATCTTTTGACACTCACAAGCCAACGCCAGTCCTTCTTCCGGCGAAAGATGGCCCGTAGATACAGCCACATCGTAATCTTTCGCTAAAGCAAGAATCTCCTTCACTCGGGGAATGACATTGCCGGCATCATCGAAAATCGTGAGACCATCTTCCGGAGTCATCTTGTTGATGCTCGGAAGCCAAGCCTTCATCAAGTGGCTAAACCCTTCCCGCTTAATGTCATTCCGGGAGCTCCAGGTAGGCATCCAAATAAGCTTGACTCCCTGTTTAAGGGCCGATTCGGTAATCCAGGGATCAAACCCTCCGGAACTGGTGTTCAGGCACATACTTGGCCAAATGTCGAAGTCCTTGATCTGATTCTTTAGCTGATACACGCGACCTACGGTGGGCCACATATGTGATTTCAGGAGATAGCCCCGCATCTTCGCGCGCGCCGCCATTTGAATTGCTTCCACATCTTCCACCCTCATCTTACAGTCAGGGCTGATCTCCGGATAACCGTGGCAATGAAGGTCCAGTGCACCCTCCAGAAGCGCATCAGCTTGCATGTTCATGTTTCCCTCCTAACCTGCAGAGTATTGCATCAGACTCTCAGGGGGACGTAAAGTCTTTTCGCAATAATTTATCCCCACGATTTAGGCGGGTTTGGCCTTGCGCGAAAAAAGGACGTTAGTCACCGTCGCTGTGAAAAATGTGGAACCCACGTTCTGGTGTTTCCAAGCGCCCAGGGACATACGAATTGCTAGAATGGGCGCCTCCCCCCACGGTATTAAGTGAGGATTCCCGGAAAGGAGAATCGATATGCGGCTTTTCCACCATCGTTTCGAGCATGACATTCAAACAACTCTTACTACCCGAACGGGTCCCAGAATTCCTCCATGTCCATACTAGGCTTCTCCAATGTACGAGTGGAGGTTATGGGGTTGAAGACGCTTGAGAGTACGGTGAGGCGAACTCCCCTGTCCTTGTTTCCGGTTGCTTCCATTATGCTTCCAATAAATGGGGCAAAAGCACGGCGAGAAGCGATACTAACCTGCATAAATTCAACAATATAGCCACGGACGATATCAGCCCTGAAAAGGCTGGCGTCGGCGGTTCAACTCCGTCCCTGGCCACCATCTTTTCAACGACTTACAAGCCCTCCCAACCACAATCGTGTTCCAAAATGTTCCAATTGGCGCATAGGGTTTGTCTCTCTGAATCTCTGATCAATGCCGATTTGAACGTGTCCCGAACTACACGGCGTCCACTTTCGGTACAAATTCCGGACCTGAACTCAGCACTCTCCTCGCCTCGCGAGGACAGTAGTGACGAACCGAATGCCGTAGTTAGACGCTGCGTGACGGACCACCGCATACTGGAGTAAAAGCAGCAGACCGTAGAGCAGACCAACTCTAATCGATGGTATGGCGATAATTCCCACCCCACCGTAGAAAACCACGAACAGCGCAGATAAACTTGCATAATCACGGAGGAGCAAGTACTCCCGCGGTATGCCTGCGCGACGGCAGGATCATTCTCCATCCTTCTGTAGAACTTGTAGCAGACGCGATTTTGTTCAACTGGATCGACAGGAAGTTCGGAACCTTGAAGGTGGATCAGCATCGCAAGATCAATCCGAGGATCTAGGTCTCTGACCGCGTAATGTGGTTTCTTTTGTAGCTGAACTTCCGGCGTGCCTTTCTACGCGTGAACCGCCAATCGATCGTGACCCCATTACGGTTCATCCTCCGGTTCCACGCCGTGGCTTCCCGCCGCAAGTCGCCGAGCGAGGGGATTCTTCGCTGGCCCAGACACTGCCGGGAG
>JBEKBO010000153.1:0-8630 GCA_050015355.1 Candidatus Korobacteraceae bacterium
GCGCGGCAAACTCTTCTATCGCTTGGCCCAGCAGGCTGTGCAGGTAGATCCGGTCCCGTTTGCAACCCTGGTCAAACCACAACCTGTTGCGTTCGGTGGCGTTAAGTAAATACCCACTTGACTCGAATCTGTTTGGGTGATTACTTCGGGTTTACTTGGTTCGCGGGGCTCGGCACATCCGAAAATTACGTTATTTTGGCCTTCCGAAATTTTGCGCTATTTTGTGCTAGAGACTTGCACATCGTGCTCTTTATGCACATCGTGCACATTGAAGAATCAGCAACTTATTTTGTTTTCAACACGCGCCCGAATACAGTTAGTAACCCCCACGCTTGTTCGCGATTCATCCCTGTTTTCTCCCTGTTTTCACTGATTTATTCTGGTTTTATGTGTTGATTCATAATTTCAACCGTAAAAATACGTGCCTTGCCTCAGAATCATCTTGACATTCAGGGTGCAATTGCCGCAAATTACGCCCAGCCTGAGGTTTACCACGTTGATTCGGATCACGATGGTAAACCTGAGGTGGAGTGCCCGCTCTGGCAGCTCCGTTACTACTGAATGGCCACGCTTCTAGCGCCTGTTGACTCCAGAGAAGTCCTGCGTTGTGATCACTGTGACCTGGTGCAATTCCGGACGGCTAATAACCTTTGCCGCAAATGCAAAACCTCCTTCGATGAAGAGCCAGAGCCAGTCATAACTATGCCGATCGCCCAGCCGGTGGCGGTTGCTGAACCCGGCAGCAGACCACTGAGCGTGGCGGGAGCGATCCGCGCCTTGCGAACCCGCGCCGGCTTGAGCCAGCGCCAACTGGCGCAGCGCATGAACGTGCCGCGCACCTACGTCTCAAAAATCGAGAACGAAAAGGCCTGTCCCACGCTTTCATCCATGCAACGGCTGGCCGATGCGCTGAACGTTACCATATGCGATTTGCTGCGCAATGGCGAACCGTCATTGGAGGACCAGATCCGGCAGCTTCAGGGCGACGATTTCATTGCCGAGCTGATTCCCTATTTACGGAAGCTGAACTCGGTGCAGTGGACCAGCATACTGAACGAGATACGGGCCATGACGGTGCAGCCACGCCGCACCGCCTAGACCGGATTCGGGATAGAACTCTCGCCCATAATTGGTGCTTGGTGCCCCACGTTCGCCCGCTGTTGGCTAACGTGGGGTAGTTTTCTTGTCCCCAGACGCTCCCGCCCTCGTACTAAACATACTTCATGAGTGTCATCCTGAGCGAACCAGGGTCCCCGGCAACGGCCGCTTTGCCGTTGCTGGGGTGTTGCAGCGAAGGATCTGCAGGTGCCCCACGTTCGCCCGCTGTTGGCTAACGTGGGGTAGTTTCTTTGAACCCAGAACAGAGTCGATCCCACGCTTGGGTACCCCACGTTCCGCCCGTCGGGGTCCCGGCGAGCAGCGCTCGCCTTGACGGACTATTCACGCAATGCCGGCCTGGTTCCTGTTGGGCGGCGCTGGTTTGGACTCAGCCGCCGAGATCGAGCTTACGCGCACACGTTCCACGCGGCGGTTCGTTGACTCCAATACCTCGAAGCGCAGACGATCCTGTTCGACGATTTCCCCGGGCGAAGGTATATGACCTGCAATCTCCGTGACCAGTCCGGAGACAGTCGTCGATTCCCAGTCGCCCAGGCGGATGCCGAACAGTTCGTCCAGCCGATCGACATCCATGTTGCCGGGCACGACATAGGAAGTTTCGCTTTCGCGAATGATGTCCGACTTGCTCTCGCCTTCCTCTCGCAGTTCGCCCACGATCTCCTCGACCAGATCCTCCACCGTCACCAGTCCGGCCACCCCTCCGTATTCGTCGATCACGATCGCCATGCGGGTATTCTGGCGCTGCATTTCACGCAGCAGTTGGCTGCCGCGCTTGGTCTCCGGAACGAGGTAGAGATCGGTCTTCATCAGCTCCTTCACCGTACGGTGGTGAGCTTCGGTATCGGAAACCTGGAGCAGGTCGCGGGCCAGAACAATGCCGACAATGTGATCGAGATCGCCCTCGTAGACCGGGACGCGCGAATACGGGTGCTGCTGGAGCATCTCCGTCAGTTGCGCAACCGTCGTTGAGGCGGGAACGGCAAAAATCTCCGGCCGTGGGCGCATGACTTCGCGCACGATTTTGTCGCCGAATTCAACCACGGAATGGATGAGTTGACGGTCGCTCTCTTCCAGGATGCCCTCATCCTGCCCGGCCTCGATGAGCGCGTCGACGGCTTCGGAGGGATGCTCGGGCTGCTCACTCGTGTTCTCCTTGCGGGTGAGCGAGACAACCGATTGCAGAAACCCCAGCACCAGCGTCAAGGGCAAGGCAAGGTAGATAAGGGCGCGAACCACGGGAACAAGCGCCAGCAGCCAGGCACCACGAGTGCCGGCGAAAAACAAATAGGGCAGAAAGCGATGGAAGACAAGAATGATGATGACGATCAGCAGGATTAACTGAACGATTTCGCCGGCGCCCCAGCGGCCGTGATAAGTGGAGGTTACCAGCAGCAGGGTGATGGCGGCGGTGGCAAGCTGCTCCAGCACGGCCATCGAGAGTGCCGCTCGCCAGCGGCTGACCTTGAGCCGGGGCTCGATCTGCTGTTCGAACAGCTCGATGTTGTCCTGAAATTCGCGCGAAAGAAACTTGCCGGCTTCGCTGTAGAGCCGGGCGACGTAGGAGACCAGCGTCAGCACACCAATCAGCAGAATGAGCACGCAGACGAACATGGGGCTCATCGCTCCTTACCCCGGCGGCCAGACAACCCCAACAAGCCAACAACGGGCTTGTCGGGGACCCCACCAGACAACCCCAACAAGCCAACAACGGGCTTGTCGGGGACCCCACCAGAAGCGCGCTCGCCACGAACTTCGGAGCGTAACCTCCGCACGCGCACTTTCCCGCCAGCGGAGGCTGTCCGCTCAGGCTTGCCTTTCGCCCGGTCCGAATTCGTGCGCTCGATCAGTCCCTCGGGAAGCCCCAGAGTGCGGCGCAGGAGAGCCTCCTTGCGTGCCATCCGGCCGTTATCGCTTTCGTGATCGTAGCCGGCGAGGTGGAGCAGGCCGTGCAGGATGAGGGTCTTGATTTCGATAGCGACGCCGTGTCCGAGTAGTCTGCCGTTCTGCCGCGCGATGTCGGCGGATATGGCGATATCGCCCGCATACCCGGCACGGGTCCCCGGCGACGGTGGCCCCTCGAAAGGAAACGAGAGCACATCGGTTGAGTAGTCCTGGCGGCGGAACTCGCGATTCAGGCGTCGGAGTTGCGCGCTTGAGGCGAGCAGCAATGTCACCTCGCCCTCGAGTTTGAGCGTTCGGCGACCGCGATTGAGAAAACGCGCCAGCATCGCAACGCTTATGCCTTCTACCGCTTTGTCAACGATGACCAAGGGTGCTCCGGGGGTTACGGACTGAGTCGAGGGCGCGCCGTCTGAAAACACTAATGGGAGGGCCTGCCGGAACCCTCCCATCCATGGTATATCGAATTTCTATTCGCGCGCCGAATGGGACTCAAGTATGGAGTCCCCAAGCGAGCCTCTGCGAACCGATGGCAGTGCCGAGCCGCCATTGTCATTGGCACGGGCCTCCGGGCCGAGATCCAGTTGCAGCGACATCTGCTGCTCCTTCCAGACCTTGTGTTCTTCATAGGCATGGACAATCCGCTGCACCAAGTGATGACGCACGACATCGGTCTCGTCAAAGAACTGGAACGAGAGGCCTTCGACGTTCTTAAGCACGGTAATGGCCTCGATCAGCCCGCTGCGGTTCGCGTTCGGCAGGTCGATTTGCGTGATGTCACCCGTGATCACGGCCTTGGAATTGAATCCCAGGCGGGTGACAAACATTTTCATCTGCTCGGAGGTCGTATTCTGCGCCTCGTCGAGAATGACAAAGGAATCGTTCAGCGTGCGTCCGCGCATGAAGGCGATGGGAGCGATCTCGATGACGTTCTTTTCCAGGAAACGATCCACTCTCTCGGGCTCCAGCATTTCATACAGCGCGTCATAGAGCGGGCGGAGATAGGGATCGACCTTTTCCTGCAGAGTGCCGGGCAGAAATCCCAGGCGCTCGCCGGCTTCAACCGCCGGACGCGCCAGAATGATGCGGTTAACGCGCTTGGAAATCAGCGCCGAGATCGCCATGGCGACGGCCAGATAGGTCTTGCCGGTACCGGCCGGACCGATGCCGAAAACCATGTCGTTGTTCTCAATCGCATCCAGATAGCGGCGCTGATTGATGCTCTTGGGCTGCACCTGGCGCTTGCCGAACGAGCGCTGGCGGCCGGCTTCGGCAAGCCCGCGCAGACTGGCGCTGGGATCGGACGTCACCACCCGAAGCAGCGAACCCAGGTCGCCGTTGTTGAACTGGTGACCGGCGCGCTGCAGGTGGTCGAAATCGACAAACACCTGCTCGGCGCGCGCCACATCGCTCGCCGCGCCCTCGATCTCGATCGAATCAGACTTCAGATTGATGGTAACGCTGAATCCATCCTCCATCAGGTGCAGGTTTTCATCGCGAGTGCCAAACAGGGTTTCGATCTTGGGGCTGATTTCAACTTTTTTCTTCATCGAGGACTCGATCACCACCTCAAGCGCATACGCGCAGTTGTGCCGACGGACGCGACTCGCCGGACCATGGATTTGAAGATGTGTTGAAAGGATGAGAAAGAGACGCGAGATAATTCGCCAGCAGGCGAAGCAAGCTGGCCGGCAAACAGGACCCGAAATGCTCTCCCAAAGACGTGGAGCACTCCCCTCTGGCGAGAGAGTAGCCTGAGTTATCCCTCCAGTCAATGAAACTATTCGTTAAAAGGTACAGCCTTGATAACGTGGTACAAACCTCCACCGACCCTGCAAATAGTTGGATGAACCGGCCGACGGAAACGAGCCGGTGCACTTACGATTTTAGCCTTTTTTTCACAAATCTGATCACCCCGATTGTGCCTGGTAGGCCGCGTTTGCCCTGATTCGGAGCTCGATGCGCCTCATTCGCCCATCGGGCTCCCAGGCATGGTGCCCCGTATTCGCCCGCGTCGGGGCCCCCGACGAGGCTCGGCTCGTTGGGGTGACTGGGCTAACGTGGGGTAGTTTCCTAAAATCTAAACGGAGTCGAACTCAGGGCCGTCCCTCACGGTTGGCCCATTCGGGGTCCCCCGGGTGAGCACAGCTCGCTGGTAGGGCACCTCGGTGCTCAGGCCGACACGGTCTGACGGAGCACTGACCAATGGTAAGCTAGCGGCATGTGCCGGCTTAAATCTCTTCCCATCCTTGTGATCATCTGCATCTGCGGTTTCGCATGCCCTCTGCACGCGCAGCAAGACTTTCCAGTTGGGACCGTCATCGCAATCGTGCTCGACCACACCATTGATTCCCGCAACAGCAGGCCGGGGCAGCGTATCGTCGCGCGCATCGCACAGGAAGTTCCGCTGGAGAATAAGCGCGTGATCCGGGCCCAAGCGAAGGTATTTGGGGAAATCACGGAAGTTGCAAATGGTCTTGGCCAGGCGAAACTCGGCATGCGCTTCGACCGGCTTGAACTTGGCAAAGCTGAGATTGCGATCAGCACCAAGGTGCGAGCGCTAGCCTCTTCCATGGCAGTCGACAGCGCCAAGGTGGAATATGGCCCCGGCAGCGATAGATTCGTTCGCGGTGCAGCGACGACCAATCAGATAGGTGGAGGCGTAGTGTACCGTGGCGCCGGAACGGTCGAGAACGAGATGGACGAAGTGGTTGGCAAGCCCGTTTATGGTGGTGTTCTCGCCACGGTCATCAATCAGGCGGGCTCCAAGTGTGAAGCCATGCCCGTGAGTAAGACTCCACAAGCGGTCTGGCTATTCTCGCCGAGTGCGTGTGGCGTGTACGGGCTCAGCAATCTTCAGTTTGAGAATGGAACGAATGCGAAGGCGGGCGAGATTCTCTTAACCAGAAAAAATAAAAAGGAATGGAAGCAGACAAACATAGAACTGCGGGCAGGTTCGGCGTTGTTGCTTGCCATTACCGGAGTGCCTCCTCGTTAGACCAAATTCGCGGAAGGTATACCCCACGCAGAAGCCGGGCTTTCAAGCCCGGCGGTGATATTGAGGGGTACACCAACTGTGGAACTGCTCTAGAAACTTTCGCTGTGTTCTTTAATCCGGATGGCAAAAAATTCGGATGATAAAAAATCCGGATGGCAAACAGCTCGCTGAAATTGCAGCCACAAAACGAAAAGGCCGCTCGGCAACCGTGCGACCTTTTCTTCAAGGGAGAATAGTTCCAACGGAGGCTTAAACCGTCAAAACTTTCTAAGAAAATCTTATGAGCCTAAGAAACTGAGTGTCAAGGAATTTTTCCGACACAAATCCATTTGTTTTCAATTACTTACGCAATTGATCAACAATTTCACCGCAGTGCAAAAAACTCCTCGGCGACGCTACTTATTTTAATAAGTTGTTGATTTATATAGCTTTATATCATTTCCGCAGGTTCAGGCGGATAAAGTCCGCCTCCTCGCCCGCCGGGCGGACCCAGCGAGGGAACAGTTTCGAGGCAAGGGGTTTGGCGAAGCCAAAAATCGCTCCCGTGCCGAGTGAGAAGACAATAACGATGCCCGCAAGCGTGAGCGCTGCAATCACCAGGTTCCCGATGTTGTCCTTTTTGCTCAGCCCGGTGTTTTCATTCCACGTGACTTCGGCTTGGTAGTTGATCCGGGCCAGCAATGAGTTCGCATCCTGCGGTGGAATCGAACCGTAGACCACTTTTACGATCGGGCCAGTCCTCTTCACGACGAAAGAAGCATCGGGCGGCGGATTCGTCTTCCGCATTGCTTCCATTTTTTCCATCGCAATCTGCGGCGTCGGATACGCGATTAACAGCAGTGTGGCGTCGGTGTCTTGCTGCGCGATTTTTCCGGTGAGAATCTCCGGCCTGAGGCCGAAGTCGATGATGCTGTCGGGGATCGGCGACGCAAGCGATGCGTAAGCGGCGGGTCCGAGCACGAATTTGGCGGAACTCGGCGCGATCTTATCCTTGGGCAGATAGTTGGGCAGCACAGGAAGATTCGCGGCCGGCCCGTTCACCGCCGGCAATGCCGCGGCGAGCTCACGCAGTTCGGATGCGCTCATTGCGGTGACCCGGTCGAAGCGAGCTTCCACCAAGACGGTGCCGCGGAAAAAAAGCACGCGATCGGTGTCGGAAGCAGCCAGATTCCCAATTCGTTCGGGAATCGTGCCGGGCGCGCGATAGAAGGTGAAAGCGCCGTAGGCTCCGGTGGCGTCCTGAAATCGGGCGGCGCGCACGGTAAGTTTTCGATTGCCCTGCGCGTAGGTCGCGATCTCATATCCGGTGAATCCGTACTCCCGCAGCGCGGCACTCTGGGCGTGATCGATGGTGCCCGCGTCGATTCCTTTGCGCACGCTGCCGGAAAGCTCCCATCCCGCGAAGGCGTTGGGCAGAATTGAAATCTCCTGCTTTGAGGAAGCCGTGGCGGCTTGATCGCCGGGCCCCGAGGCAATCGCTGTGTCAGCCAACGCCGGGCCGACCACAGCAAGCGAAATGAGCAGGATGACAGGAAACAGCTTCATGGAAAAATCCGCAACACCCGGCGAACCTTCGCCTCGGCACACTTAATATTAGACTGGATCGCAAAGCTGAAGGATGCGCAACCGGCAATGCCGGTCAATTAGCGATCCGAAACGGTCCGGGAACTATTGCCCCACTTGGTCTTTTCCGCGTGCCGCCAACTTCAAGCCGCTCAGTCCGCTGACGTACTTGGTCACTCCCTTGTAGAGGGCGTCGGCTATCTTCTGACGGTACTCGGGTGTTTGCAGCTTGCGGGCGTCGGTTGGATTGCTGACGAAGGAGATCTCGGCAAGGATGGAGGGCATGTTGGCCCCAATCAGCACGATGAAGGGCGCTTTCCTCACCCCGCGGTCGCGCAACCCGCGATCCCGTACCGACAGATTCTGGTAGAGCGACGTCTGGACGTTGGTCGCGAACTCGCGCGACTCCTCGATCTTGTCCCGCAGGGCGATCTTCTTCACCAGGTCCTGAAGCTCGTGAATCGATTTTTCCGAGACGGCATTCTCGCGGGCGGCGACTTCCAGCGCGTCGGCCGAGGAAGTGAAATTCAGGTAATAGGTCTCAACGCCGCGAGCCCTGCGATCGGCGCTCGAATTGGCGTGGATCGAGATGAACAGGTCAGCCTGCTGCTGATTGGCGATTGCCGTCCGGGTCTCAAGCGGAACGAACGAGTCGTCGTCGCGCGTGTAGATCACTTCGGCGCCCAGGCGCGCTTGCAGCAGGCGTCCCAATCGCCGCGCCACGTCCAGCACCAAGTCTTTCTCCATCAGTCCGTTGGATGCTATGGTGCCGGTGTCATGCCCGCCATGGCCGGCATCGACGACGATGCGGCCGATCTTCAATCCAAGAGCACGAATCAGCGAACGCTCGCCATCGGCGGTAGGCTGAGCGATGTGCGCCTCAGCCGTCGTACTCTTGCGCTGCTGCTTTTCCGGTGCGCGCGGCGCCACCGCTTGGAACGTAGGCTTGCTGGTTGGCCGTTGGGTCGCTCTCTGCTCCTGGTTGGCGTCAATGCCGTTGGCATCGCCCTTGCCGGTGGTGTTTTCGTCTGCTGATTTGTTGTCCGCTCCC
>JBEKBO010000154.1:0-8591 GCA_050015355.1 Candidatus Korobacteraceae bacterium
TGCGCCGAAGATCATCGGAATAAGCTCGCGCCATCGTTGTCGTGTCGCAGGAGAACTCGCCATCCCCAGGGTAATTCACTCACCGAATCCAGGTATATACCTTCTAGGGAACCGGTCTAGCTGCCACCGCAGGCAGCGAAAGTTCCAAGAACCGTGCCTCCGTGATTTATTTGTGCGATGCCTGGAGCAAACCCGGGTACGGTTTGGAATGCGTGTGTACGGCTTTGTGGTCATGCCTGAGCACGTTCACTTACTCGTCTCCGAGCCGGAGGAAGTTTACTGGCAAGTGCGGTGCAATCTTTAAAGTTGGCGGTAGCCAAGCGCGCGGCTGCCGTCAGCCAGAGCGTACTGGCCCCGCCGTTCTGGCAGAAGCGATACTACGATCACAATATCCCCGACCACGAGAAATTCGTGGAAAAGCTTCGCTATATTCACCACAATCCGGTGACGCGCGGACTCGTCGAAAAGCCGGAAGATTGGGCCTGGAGTAGCTTTCGCCACTATGCGCGCGTCGAAGCGGGAATCGTCGAGATTGAGTCCGAGTGGACGGCGAGAAGACGAGAATTTGAAGTCCGCTTTAGCCCACCACCCCCCGAAGAAACTACCCCACGTTAGCCAAAAACGGGCGAACGTGGGGCACCAATACTTCCGAATGACTTGTGGGCCACCCGCCCGCTCTACGGTTGAAGAAATAAGAAACTTGTTTCCACCTTGGAGGAGCTCGCCGCTGATGGTACTACGGCTCGTCAAGTGTTGACCTAGAAACAAATGCAGCCCTTCGCATTCGCATGGACATCAACGGCCCGGTCGTGAACAATGAAAGAAGCAACACACAAAGAGGGTAAAGGGATGGAGAGTGGGAACGAGAGATCGTTGCGGATCGACTCCAATGTGGAGCGCGGCCGTGCAGTACGGATAACCGTGGACGGAGAAGCGATTCCGGCCTATGAGGGCGAGTCGGTGGCGGCGGCCATGCTGGCGTCGGGCCGGCGCGTCTTCCGGCACGCGGAGCATGACGGGCCGCGCGGAGTTTTTTGCGGCATGGGAATCTGCAATGAATGCATGGTGACCGTGGCCGACCTTGGCCACGTCAGGGCCTGCATCGCGACGGTGCGGGACGGCATGCGTGTGAGCACGCAATAGCAAAACCAGGGATGATCTAGAGAAAAAAGTATCCCTGGTTTTGCAGTGAGCGAATAGGAGGCGATTACCATGCGCGAAGTTGAAATTGCCATCGTCGGCGGCGGACCGGCGGGTCTGGGCGCGGCACTGGAGGCAGCGAAAACCGGAGCCCAGGTGGTGCTGCTCGACGAATATCCCACTCTGGGCGGCCAGTTCTATAAGCAGGTTCCCGAGGCCTTCGCCGTGCGGAATCTGAAGGCGGAGAGCGACCAATTCGTGGAAGGGGTTGAGCTGGTCGAACGGGTGAAAAACTCCTCCGTCGAGTTTCTTGCGAACACGCTGGTTTGGTCGATTTTCCCCGACGGAACCCTCGGTCTCAGCCGTGAAGAGCGGACAGAGGAGCTGCGCGCCAAGAAGTTGATTCTGGCGCCCGGCGCGCAAGAGGTGCCGGTGGCTTTTCCGGGATGGACGCTGCCGGGGGTCATGATGGGAGGCGCCGCGCAATCGCTGCTGGTAACGCAGAGGGTGTTGCCGGGGCGCCGGGTGGTGCTCGCCGGCGTCGGTCCCCTGCAGTTAAAGGTCGCCAGTCAACTGCTAGACGCGGGAGCCACCGTGGTAGACATGCTGGAGGCCTCCAGCAAACCGCCGGTGTCGATGGAGAATGCACTGCGCTCCCTGGGCCACTGGGGCAAAATGCGCGAGGGAATGACCTACTGGATGAAGTTGAAGAAGGCGCGCGTTCCTTATCATCACAGCCATGTTCCTGTCCGCGCCCTGGGAAAGGAGCAACTGGAAGCGGTTGTGGTCGCCCAAGTGGATGAGGAATGGCGAGTGATCCCGGGAAGCGAGCGGACGCTGGAAGCCGATACCCTGTGTCTTTCCTACGGGTTTTTACCGGCCACGCAATTGACCCGCCTCGTGGACTGCCGGCTCGACTTCAATGAACGCGCCGGTGGGTGGGTCACGTGGCATGACCCCGATCAGCGCACCAGCGTCGAAGGAGTTTACGTGGCCGGCGAAGTCGGAGGCCTTGGCGGTTCCGAGGTGGCCCTCGAGGAAGGCAGGATCGCGGGACTCGCTGCCGCCCGCGCCCTGGGAAAGGCGGAGACCAGCGCCAGCCGGAAACAGGAAGCGGAGGCCCGCAAGCGGCTGACGCGTGCCCGTGAGTTTGCCGAACTGGCTTCGGGAATGATGCAACTCAAGCCCGCGCTGCTGGATTTGATCACCGATGACACGATTCTCTGCCGCTGCGAGAGCGTGCCGGCCACCCAGATTATTCAGGCGATAGGCGCCGAAGGCGACTGCACTCTGCGTGGAATAAAAGTTCAAACCCGCGCCGGAATGGGATCGTGCCAAGGTCGCATGTGCGGCCATCTGATCTCCCGGCTGATCGCGAAGAAAACAGGCATGCCGCTGGAATCGATTCGCCCTGATACCGCGCGACCTCCGATCAAACCGGTGCCGTTGCGGGTGCTGGTGGATCACCTGGAAACGTAGAGCAACGAGGGATTCCGCTGGGGCCCCGACGGGCGTGAGCTACTCAGCGCCTTACGCTTGCGACAGGGCAGTCTTATCCGCGCTTTCAGGCAGGCGCAATCCCAACTCGTCCGCCACCGAAAGTTCCGGATTGACGCCCAGCCACAAAAGCACCCCAACAACCAGGATGCCGCTGGCAACGATGAAGGGATAGACCCACGAACCGGTAAATTGCAAGATGGCGCCAAAGACCAAGGGTGAAAGTGCCGAACCGATATTCCCTATAGAGTTCATCATGCCCGACACGGTTCCGGCATATTCATGTCCCACGTCCAAACAGACAGCCCAATAAACCCCAACCGCCATTTCCAATCCAAACAGGGAACATGCGAGCAGGAAAACCGCCATGTAGGCTGAGTGTGCCAGCGCCCCCGGTATCATGAAGGCCGCAGCCACCAACATGCCAGTCATGGCCACCACCCGGCGGGCGAATGTGCCGCGTCCGGTCCTGCGCCAGATTTTGTCGGACAGCCATCCGCCGAGCGTGTCGCCGATGGTGCCGGCCATCAATGGAAGACTGGCGAAGATACCCATCTTGATGATGCTGAAGCCCCTGGCCTCGACAAGGTATGCGGGCAGCCACGTCAGATAGATCCAAATGACGTAGCAGTAGGTCGGATAGCTCAAACTGAGAAACCACATGTTCTTACTCTTGAGCAGAGTTTTGAACTTCAGTTTCGGAATCTTCTTGCCTGATTTTCCTCCGTCGATAAGATCGATCTCGGCCTGGTTGACGCTGCCCCATCTTTGCGTGTACTCCGTTGGTTTGTCCCGGTACCAGAAATACCAGAAACCGGACCACACGAAACCAGTGATGGCAAATATGAAGAATACGGAGCGCCAACCCCAGCGCGCCATGATCATGGCTACGATGACCGGTGTAACCGCACCGCCAAATCGTGACGCTCCGTGCGTCACCCCTTGCGCGAATCCGCGCTCGGAGGACGGCATCCAGTGGGAGAACGCGCGCGTAGCGGTGGGAAACGCGCCCGCTTCTCCAACCCCGAACAACAGCCGTATCACCACCAGGGACGCCAGGCTCCAGGCCATCGCGGTTGCGGCGGTCATCAGAGACCAGAAAAACACGATCGCGGCAAGAATCTTGCGCGGCCCGAACTTATCGCTCAGCATGCCAATCGGGATCTGAAATGACGAATAAGTCCAGGAAAACACCGACAACACAAGCCCCCACTGCAGCTTGTTCAGGCCGAAGTGTTTCATCATCAGCGGAGCCGCTACCGAGATGTTGACCCGGTCAAGATAGGTGATCAGATAGACCAGACACACGGCAAACAACACCAACCGTCGAACCCTTGTCGGCTTTTCAGTCACGGAACTACCCTCTCTCTGTTGTCTTGGAGAACTTCGCGGTGCTGCTCTCTCGGCTGTATTGGTTCTTGCGATCGCTTTTCCGACAATACCGGATTCCCCCGGATCGGAGGATTCGGAGGATAGTGATCGTGGTTTTATCTCTTGGAGAGGGAAGTTACCTGTCCGAACTATCCCAGTCAAGCGCTATTTGCTGGCGACGGGAGAAGACCTTAGCACATTTAGCTAGCTTTTAATTGGAACCGGATTGCTGCGCGCAGGGCAAGCCGCCGGGTTGGTGGCCGCTGACGACGGTTCCAGCGTCGCGTTCGAGTTTGAAGCAATCGGCGATCGCCACCAAGGCAATTGCTCCGACCAGCAAAAATGCCAGATGGAAATCGGCGACTGTCAGATCCACCCCACTACGCGTAAGAGCGTGCGTAGTGGGGACCCCGGCCGCCGTGGCGGCCCTGCCGTGCACAAGGGCGGCAACGTGCAGAATCACGGCGCCAACCCCGACCCCCATGCCCATTGACATCTGCGACACCGTGCTGAGGAAAGTGTTGGCCCGGGTCAGTTTCTCAGAGGGTATGTCGGCGAACGCAAGCGTAGTCAGGCTGGTGAACTGCATGGAGCGGCACAGACCGCCCAGGAACAAGACAGCGGCAATCAGCATCTTGGGCAGGTTGGCCGTCAGAAAGCTGCAGGCGGCAAGCGACAGCGCAGCCAGCACGCCATTGGCAATCAGTACGCTGCGGAACCCGAAGCGCCGCAGGATGGGCGACGTAAATGTCTTCATCCCGAGATTGCCTGCAAACAGAGCTATCATCAGCAGTCCGGAGGTAAACGCACTCATGCCGAAGCCCACCTGAAACATCATGGGCAGCAGAAACGGTGTGGTGCCAATGGCAACGCGAAACAGCGAGCCTCCGAAGATGACGGTCGCAAATGTCGGTATGCGAAGCGCCGATAAATCGATCAGCGGAAACGGATGGCGGCGGGCATGCAAGGCGACAAGGCCCGCGCACCCGATGCTAAGCGTCCAAAGAGCGCCGACCTTCAGCCACGCAATCGGCTGCTGCTCCATGAAGCCCAGGCCGTACATCAACGAGAAACAGGAGAGTCCGCTCAGCAGGAAACCCAGCCAGTCCAGCGGATTCCGCTCGTCCGTCCGATGGTTTGGAACGAGCACAAAGGTAAGCAGGATGCCGAGAACGCCAAGCGGAACATTCAGAAAAAAGATCCATCGCCAGGACGCATACGTGGTAATGAATCCGCCCACGGGAGGCCCGAGGATCGGCGCTACCAGCCCGGGCCAGACGATGTAGGCGATCGACTGCATGAGGTCTTTCTTCTCGGTATTGCGGAGCACGACCAGGCGGCCCACGGGCACCATCATGGCTCCGCCAAAGCCTTGCAGAACCCGCGCGGCGGTGAATTGCCAAAGCTGATTGCTCAGTCCGCAGAGAATCGAGGAGAGCGTGAAGATGGCGATCGCCGCGGCAAATACCGTCCGCGAGCCAAATCGGTCGGCAACCCATCCGCTGATCGGAATGAAGACGGCCAGCGTCAACATGTATGCGGTCATGCCCGCGCTGAGAGCGATTGGAGTCGTACGCAGCGCCGGCGCCATCTGCGGCAGCGCAGTCGCAATCACCGTCCCGTCCAGGTTTTCCATGAAGAAAGCGCCGGCCACGAGCAGGGCAATCAGTACGAATCTTTGGCGTTGAAAAATCATTGGCAGCATCCGGCCAGGGCCGGGCAAACTCGATTCCGTATTTCTGCAAGACCATCATAGCCGGTCGCACTTTCCGGCAACAATCGAGAACAGTTTCCGCGTTGGCCGCCGCTGCTCGAACGTCAGCTACGATTGCGCTCTGGCGATTGTCCGGAACAGGGAGGCCGCGCAGCCCGGCCGCGGCACTCGACATGGCTGCGTTTACCGACTGCGTTTATTTATTTGAGAGAAGTGTATTTGAGAGAAGTGCTTTAGGCTCGCGATTGCAATCGCTCGGCCGAGGCACGCCCCAGCCAAGATTTCAGCGCGATAAAGGTGGTCTCACGACGGCCCGCGCAAGAGGGAGTACTACGTTGTGATTCCCTCTTAACATAGCTTGCCCACCAGCTTCGGAAAGTCGATTAGACGGGGGCAAAGCGATTCCGACCGCCATCTTCAGGCACACGGCAAGCGCCAAAACGCCGAGCACGATCAGCAGTTGCTCGCCCCGCAAATGCCGGCTTACGCGAGCGCCAAGCTGCGCGCCGATGGTCGACCCGGCGGCTATCACCAGCGCCAACACCACGTCGACGCTGTGATTGCTGGCGGACTGCATGATGGTGGCTCCCATGCAGGTGAACAAGACTTGAAACAGGGAAGTTCCCACCGCCACGTGCGCCGGCATGCGCAGCAGATAAACCATGACCGGCACCATCATGAATCCTCCGCCCACACCCATGAAGGCGGTCATGATGCCAACCACGGAACAAAGGGCGAACGGCAGCAGGATCGAGTGGCGCACGCCGGACCTTGCGAAGTCCGCCTGTAAAGGCAGCCGGGCCAGGAGGGTCGTGAACACATTCACCTTGGCTGGGCGCTCCTTTGGCGTTAGTACCCCACGGCGCAACTTCGCGATGCTGTTATAGACCATGAAGCCGCCGATACCGCCCAGGATCACGACGTACATCACGCTGATCAGCAGGTCAACGTATCCCCGAGCTCCCAGCATCTTCACGGCCCGTACGCCCAGCGCGGAACCGGTCAGGCCGCCGAGCAGGCAATAGGACCCCATCTTGAAGTCGACGTTCCTGAGCCGAAAATGGGCGGCCACTCCCGAGGCCGAGGTGGCAACGATTGCATTTGTATCGGAGGCGGCGGCGACGATCGGCGGGATGCCAACCATCATCAGTATTGGAGTGGTGAGGAAGCCGCCGCCGACTCCCAGAAGGCCAGACAAAAAGCCGATCACCATGCCTATCGAGACCAGCAGACTTATGTTGATCGAAACGCCCGCTATCGGCAAAAAAACAGGCAGAGCCAGCGAGACAGCGGCGATGATAACCAACTTGGCCATAGCAAGACCCGGTGGCTGATAACTGCCCGTCCCTACAGCCTGTTTCATAAATAGTTCTTTGAAGGGGCGCGGCTTCAGCGCCGTCCAAAGCCGAAAAGAGTGCGGGCTTTAGCCCCTGAGGGGATTTGCCCTTTTCTCTACCATCGGTTTATGAAACAAGCTCTAGAAACGATTGGGCTTTCGATTGCGAAAAGCACCTTCATCAAGGTGCGGTACATGAGGAATAAGTTCTGTGTTTTACGTCACCCCGGGGTGTGCGAGGCGGTGGTTTGGCTGCTGCATTTCGCAACAGGCGTTGGCCCACCGAACAAAGCAGGCTTCAGACGCTTCCTGGAATTCATGCCACCGGCTGCTGGGAATCAGAATAGGTGGCCTACAGCGCTCCGATCACGGCCAGCGCGCGTTTTACTTCTTCGACGCCTTCAGGCGACAAGGGCTCTTGTGGCGCCAGCGGAGTGCCCACGGGATATCCCTGAAGCACCAGTCCTCCCTTGATGCAAGCGGCGAGGTTGTATTTGGCGAACGCCTCGTTGAGGTTCCACAGTTTGCGCTGTAGCACCATGGCCGCGCTCCAATCGCCCTTGTGACACAGTTCATAGAGTTCCACGCTTTGCCGGGGTGCCACGCAAGCCGGGCCAGCCATCCAACCGACGCCGCCAATCAGCATCACGCAGGCCGGAATGTGCGCCGAGGCGGAGAACACCTGCATGCGCCCCTGCACGCGATTGATAATCGACAGCAGCCGGCCGGTGTTGGAGGAAGCATCCTTGATGTACTTGATGTTCGGTATGTGGCTCAGGCGGTCAATCACGGGGAGGCTTAAGTCCGAGCGCTGGAAATTGGGATTGGTGTAGAGCACAACCGGTATCGAAACCGATTCCGCGATCGCTTTGAAGTAAGCGAACACGCCCTCGTCTCGAATAGGAAAGTAGGCTTCAAGGATGGCGAGAATCCCATTCGCTCCCAGGCGTTCGTACTCGCGTGCCTGCATCTGGGCGTCGGCGATGGTCGTAGACGCTACTCCCGCCACTACCGGCACTCGGCCCTTGGCTGCATTGATCACGACCTCGATGACCCGGCGCCTCTGGGACCAAGTGAGATAAGCGAATTCGCCGGTCGAACCCAGAGGTGTCAGTCCGTGGACGCCGGCCTTAATCAGGTCATCGCATAGCCTGGCCAGAACATCGGCGCTCACCTCCCCGGATGGCCCAATCGGAGAAACCAGGTATGGAAACACACCGCGGAATTCACTCATCGAAGTAGCTCCGTTCTTTTTCGGGTTAAGAGGCAGCGCCCGATTTTAGTGCATGTTTGCCTGCAAGGCCAAACGCGGCGTCAGGGGGGATCACTCATGCACCTTTGCCCTTTTGCGCTTCCGCAATCTTTGGCAGCATGGCATGCCTAAGACTCTGATTCATAACCACATCCATACGCTGGGCGCGGGTGGCGTGTGATAGGATAGGCGCATCTTCGAATCTGCGCCACGGCCGTTGCCAGAGGACGGTTGCAGCACGTGCGTTTCGGATACGCCTTCAGCTTGAGCGAACGATCGCC
>JBEKBO010000155.1:0-8508 GCA_050015355.1 Candidatus Korobacteraceae bacterium
GCGCCGAAGATCATCGGAATAAGCTCGCGCCATCGTTGTCGTGTCGCAGGAGAACTCGCCATCCCCAGGGTAATTCACTCACCGAATCCAGGTATATACCTTCTAGGGAACCGGTCTAGCGCCTGTGAGACTCGCTATCGAATAGCTGTCGGCTCTGCGGTTCGAGGAGTTGCGATGGACGTGAAAGGCGCTGGCGAGAGATTCAGGCCCGAACCCGGTTTTCCTGGAGACTGTTTTCCGAGGCCTGTTGACGTGACCTGCCACCTGATCTAAGCTTCTCTTTCTCGCAAATTCCAACGTAATGTCCAACGTGAAAGAGGGGATGTGTGCCATGAAGCATAAGTGTCAGTGGGGAATCGCCCTGTTTCTGCTGGTTTCTTTGATCGTTGCCACGGGATGCCAACAAGGTTCCGACTCCAAGACCATTAAGATTGGCCACGCCGTTTCCTTAACCGGCGACAACTCCGTCTTCGGCCAATCGGAGTCGACCGGTCTAAAGATTGGGGTCGAGGAACTCAACAAAAAGGGTGGAATTCTTGGCAAGCAGGTTGAGGTGGTCACCGTGGACACCCGAGGCGATCCGGCTGAGACCGTCAATGCCGTGCGGCGGCTCGTAGACCAGGAAAAAGTAATCGCCGTGCTCGGCCCATCGAACAGTGGACCTGCGATGTCAGCGACCCCGATCGTGACCGCTGGCAAAGTCCCGCTCATTGCGACCGCGGCGAGTAATCCATACGTGACCGCGGACAAGCAGGGGGGAATCCACAAATACGTGTTCCGCGTTTGCTTCATCGACACGTACCAGGGACTGGTTGATGCCGAGTTTGCCTATGATCGCCTGAAAGCCCGCAAGGCTGCCGTGCTGTACGATGTCGGCAGCGATTACTCGCAGTGGCTGGCAAAGTATTTTGAAGACGCGTTCATTAAGAAAGGCGGCGTGATCGTTGCCAAAGAGGCGTATCGGACGGGTGAGCTGGATTTCCGCGCGCCACTCGGCAAGATCAAAGAGACTAACCCCGATCTTCTGTTCCTGCCATTAACGCAAAAGGATGCGGCCCTGGCTGCGAAACAGAGCCGTGACTTGGGAATCAAATCGACCCTGTTGGGCGGCGATAACTGGGCCAGTCCGGATCTTCTGACGCTTGCAGGCCCCGCGATCGAGGGGGCCTACTTCTCCAATTCGGCTTCACTGGACGATCCCAGGGTGAAGGGCTGGATCACCACGCATGAAAAGCAATTCAGCGGGCCGATCGTCCGGAACGCTCTCTTGGTAAATGATGCACTGCTTTGGCTGGCCGATGCGATGAAGCGCGCAAACTCCACCGACGGTGACAAGATTGTGGCTGCTCTTGAAGCCACCAAGGATCTGCCCGTGATGACAACCGATAAGTTCACGATTGATCCTAAGACCCATGACCCACTCAACCGTCCGGCGTATTTCAGCAAGATCCAGGGCGGAAAGTTTGTCTTTGTTGAAGAGTACGCGGCCAAGTAACGCCGCTCGAATGGTCAGCCGCCGTGGCGTTTGAAACTGTCCCAGGCGTCACGGCTGCTCTCGTCAAAAACAGGAGAGGCACGTGTTTTTGCAAACGTTGATAACCGGGATTGCGATTGGTGGAATTTACGCACTCATGGCAGTGGGCTACTCCCTTGTGTTCAGCATTCTCAACTTTAGTAATTTTGCGCACGGCGTCGTTATCATGCTCGGCGCGTACATCGGGTACTACACATGCGAGTGGTTCCACGCGCCTGTTCTCGTCGCGATGGTGGGCGCAATGATAGGAACCGCGGTCATCGCCGTTATTGTCGAAAAGCTCGCCTACCGTCCGCTGCGCCTGAAGCACGCTGTGCCCTTGTATTTCATGATCAGCGCTATGGGCGCGGCGATCTTTCTCGAGAATCTCGTATACGTTACGGTCGGGGCGCATTTCTTCAGCTACCCTGCGTTTCTGCAACAATCTGTTCAGATCGGGCAATCGAACCTTGGACTTTTGGATATCGGAGCTCTATCGCTGGCTGCCGTCGCCATCACCTGCTTGACTCTCTTCCTCAGCAAGGCGAAGCTCGGCGTCGCGATCAGGGCGGCTGCCCGTGACATGACGGTCCTCGGAACGCTCGGGGTTAATATCGACATGCTTTTGGCGGTGGTGTTCTCCATCGCCGGGCTGTTCGCGGGTATGGCCGGAGTATTCCTCGGGATCAAGTACCTGGTCTATCCAACCATGGGCTGGATCACGAATAAGGCTTATATTGCCGCGGTAATTGGCGGCATTGGCAGCCTTCCGGGTTCAGTCGTTGGCGGCATTATTTTGGGTGTCGTCGAGAGCTTTGTTTCTGTTTACCTGACGACCGCATTGCGGGACGTATTCAGTTTCACCTTCCTGATCGTACTGCTGTTGTTCCGTCCTTCAGGCCTGTTCGGCAAGACCTTGGACGAAAAGGTATAGCCGCGGAATTGTCGAGCGTGCCGGACGGAGAGAATCGGCGAGGGTGGCCGCGATATCGAGTAAGGCTCCGGTCGAGCATTCACCTTCGCACGCTCGTCTAGGAGTACCAATCTGATGGGATATGTCGTTGGAGTCATAATCCTTAGCGCCGTCCAGGCAATTGCGACTACCGGTTTGGCTCTATTCACCGGCTTCACTGGTCAGTTTTCGCTTGGGCACGCTGCCTTCATGGCGATTGGCGCCTATACCGCTGCGATCCTTACGCACTTTTACGGTGTTTCTTTCCTGCTCGCGATCTTGGCAGGCGCAATCTTCGCCGCCGCAAGTTCGCTGGTGATTGGTGTTCCCACCCTGAAAGCCAAGCTCCGCAGCGACTACTTCGCGATCGCCACTTTAGGATTCGGCGAGGCAGTTCGGGTTCTGCTCGAAAATTTGGACATCACTCAGGGAGCGCGCGGACTACCGGGAATTGCGCGGCTTACGGATCTTCCGGTGGCCTTGGTCGCGCTAGCCATCACAGCCTGGCTGGCCCGGGATTACGTCCGCTCCCGCTATGGATGGCGGGCAGTGGCGGTACGGGAGGACGCAATCGCCGCTGAGATGATTGGCGTGAACGTCTTCCGGACGAAGTTGACGTCGCTGGCATGCAGCGCTGCCTTATGTGGAGTTGCCGGCGCGCTGATGGCACACTACCTCATGTTCATTCAACCAGCGATGTTTACCGGTGTGCAGTCGACGGCATTGATCACCGCTGTCGTGGCCGGCGGGATAGGCAGTCTGACAGGACCGATTCTGGCCGCCGCCGTATTCGTAATGCTTCCTGAGTTCCTGCGACTGGCAAATATGTGGCGCCTCGTGATCTACGGGCTGATGCTAATCCTGATCATGATTTTTCGTCCGGCCGGGCTGATGGGCTATCGGGAATTCTCTCTGAAACCGGTTCTTCACCTGTGGCAGCGATTCAGCGGAAGGGGGAGAACAAGTGCTTCTTGAACTCAAGCAGGTGGCGAAAACGTTCGGGGGCATCAAGGCCGTTGACGGCTTTGACATGGCGGTCGAAGACCACGAGATTGTCGGCTTGATCGGGCCAAATGGGGCAGGAAAGACCACCGTCTTCAACCTGATTACGAGCGTCTACAAACCGGATTCCGGCAGCATATATTTCGCGGGAGAGCCGATTCATCGACTTCCGCCGCACGAAGTAGTCGGCAAGGGCATCGCGCGCACCTTTCAGAATATTCGGCTCTTTAACAATCTGTCGGTTCTGGAGAATGTGAAGCTCGCATTGCATAACGTGCCCTCCTACGGGTTTCTGAGCGCAATGCTCGGGCTTCCATCGATGCGCCGGCAAAACCAGTCAGTGGTCAAGAAGGCGATGGAGTTTCTTGACTTGATGGGGCTTTCCGACAGGGCCGAGATGCGCGCCGGCGGGCTGCCTTACGGGCTGTCCAGGCGCCTGGAAATCGCGCGGGCGCTGGCCTTGTCACCAAAACTGCTTCTCCTGGATGAACCTGCCGCCGGTATGAATCCTGATGAAATCGTCGGCCTCCGCGAGTTGATCGCAGGCGTTCATCGCGACTTCAATCTGACCATCATCTTGATCGAACATCGCATGGACCTTGTCATGGCGATCTGCCCGCGGCTGGTGGTCCTCAATTTCGGAACCAAGTTGACTGAAGGTACACAGCAAGAGGTCCAGACCAATCCTGCCGTATTGCAGGCGTACCTCGGAGGTGACTATGCCAATGTTGCAGGTTAGTAGCGTCTCCGTTTTCTACGGCAAGATCCAGGCTCTAAATTCGGTATCGCTTGAAGTCCGTCAGGGTGAGGTGGTCGCTCTGATTGGAGCCAACGGAGCCGGAAAATCCACGCTTATCTGGACCGTCGCCGGCGTGCTGAAGCCTGTCAGCGGACAAATTTTTGTGGAAGGCAAGGTTGCGCCCGCGCAGCCTCATGTTGTCGCCAAGATGGGGATCAGTCTGTCGCCGGAACGGCGGCGACTGTTTCCTAACCTCACGGTGAAAGATAACCTGAAGATGGGAGCCTATCTCCGAAAGGACACCGAAGCCGTCAAGGCTGACGAAGAAACGATGTACCAACTCTTTCCGGTGCTGGCCCAACGCGGGGGCCAGTACGCCGGAACATTG
The DNA here is from genome assembly GCA_050015355.1 of Candidatus Korobacteraceae bacterium. Taxonomy (GTDB): domain Bacteria; phylum Acidobacteriota; class Terriglobia; order Terriglobales; family Acidobacteriaceae; genus CAWBRT01. Next base: position 4,595 of record JBEKBO010000155.1, read on the forward strand.
TCAGGCGGCGAACAGCAGATGCTGGCAATTGCTCGAGCCCTGATGCGACGCCCCAAGCTGCTGCTTCTTGATGAGCCGTCGCTTGGTCTTTCACCTCTGCTTACCTCGCAGCTATTCGAGAAGATAGTCGAGGTCAACCAGCGTGGCGTCACAATTTTGCTTTCAGAACAAAACGCCTTCAAGGCACTCAGTGTGGCCCACAGGGCATACGTCATCGAGGCGGGGCGGATTACGGCCGAAGACACGGCGAAAAAACTATTAGCAAGTGAGCACGTTCGCGCAGCCTATCTGGGCGTGAAGAGCGTTATGAAGGACGACGCGGCGGAGAAGACACAGACCGGAACTGTTCAAGCGGGACAATAGCATTTCCGAAAGGCAGTCCTGTGTCAAAACGTTCGTTCATCCATGAGTCAGGTTTGGGGGGCACGGCTTCTCAGGCTGCTGAAAAACGCGCCGAAGTAACTAGCGAGGCTCTACCGAATGTGTAAACCAGAGCTGGAAGAGTAAAGGCTGTTGTGGACTTGTTCCGCCGAAAATTTGTTTTCATCAGCCTGTTCAGCGGCGTCCCTTTCGAACCTCAATTTGGCCCGGACGGGGTTAGCGGGATTCGCCGGCACGGGACATTTCCAAGCAGGAAACAATCTGCAGTCGAAAAACGAGTGAAAGAACTCAAACAAAATGTCTACAGCTGATATACCCTCAGTACGATTGGCGCCACGGATGGAGTTGGTCCCGTTCTCGGGGATCAGAAAAGTCTTCGAGCGGGCAAAGGCCCTCGAGCGTGACGGACATCCGGTGATCTTCCTCGAGACGGGCCGGCCTGATTTCGATACGCCGACGCATATCAAGGAAGCTGCGAAGCGGGCGCTGGACGCAGGTGACGTCCACTACACTTCCAACTACGGGACGTCCGCCCTGCGGGAAGCAATCGCCGAAAAGCTTTGTCGAGATAACGGCTTGCACTACAAACCGGAGGGGGAATTGCTGGTTACAGCCGGTGCCGCCGAGGCCATCAATGTCGCGTTCCTCGCTCTCCTCGATTCCGGTGACGAAGTTCTCTATGCTGAACCAAACTGGTTGAACTACGCTGCAGTCGCGCGTCTGGCAGGAGCAGTACCGGTTCCCTATTGCCTCAGAGAGTCGAACGGTTACCAGGTCGATGTAGACGAACTCCGGCGAGCTATCTCCCCCAGGACGTGTTTACTTGTGGTTGCGTCGCCGCACAATCCGACGGGCGTCGTGCAGTCTCCCGAGACATTGCGGCGAATTGCTAAGCTTGCGGTCGAGCGTGACCTCGTCGTTCTCTCCGACGAAATCTACGAAAAAATCATCTATGACGGGCGTGCGCACGTGAGCCTTGCCTCGCTGCCGGCGATGTGGGAGCGGACGCTTACCGTCAATGGCTTCTCCAAGGCGTACTCGATGACGGGTTGGCGCATTGGCTATCTCGCCGCGCCACCGCCGTTCATTCTGGCGATGAATCGGGTGCATCAGTACACGACCGCGTGTGCCTGCTCCTTCGCTCAAGCCGGCGCGGTCGAGGCGCTCACGGGTCCGCAGGACTGTGTCCGTGACATGGTTCGGGAGTTCGAGCGGCGTCGTAATTTGTTTGTCCCCGGCATCAATACGCTGCGCGGCCTCTCCTGTCTGCAGCCCGGCGGCGCTTTTTATGCATGGGTGAACATCGAGGGTATGGGGGTGCGCTCAGAGGAGTTTTCCCTCAAACTGCTCGAGAACGAGTACGTCTCGTGCGTTCCTGGTACGGTGTTTGGCGCCGCGGGAGAAGGATACATCCGATTCTCATACGCGAACTCCTATGAGCGGTTGGCCGAAACTCTGGAACGTCTGAAACGGTTCTGTAATTGAGTGCGTGGTCGCGTGTGGATATTTCCGCAGCTTTTCCTTTGCGCTCAGGGCGCAGCGTCATCTGCCGGCAAATCTCAGGCGAAAGCGGTGATCATTGCACTCCCAACCCGCCGGCGTTTGTCTTTCCAGAATTCCTCACTGCTGTTCCGTGTTACGCCGGTCACATCAAGCGGTCGCCCGAGGTGTATCGATTATGGAACCGACGTTCGTAGGCTCTGCTTACTGAAATCACGCTTTTCAGACGAGCGAGCGCTTAGTAATGTGAACTGAAGAAAGGAACGCCGCATGACGACGAAGCTTGGGTTTGCCGTAGCATTGATAATCACGATGGTCATCGCAACAACCGCGTTTGCCGCCGACTTTCCCTTTGCGCGCATGAGCACCACTCGCTGAAAACGCTGGAGGCTGGTCTAAACGATGTCGATCACGACGACGTCCCTAGCAGCGCAGGTTGATCATGCTCTGCAAGGGGTGCCTAATCCAGATTGATGGTTCCGGTACGAGCCGGCGGACGACGCAGTACCCGCCATGCCAGCCGCATTTCTGGCACTGAAATCCGAACGGCGGGGCCAGCTTTGTGTGACATCAGCGTTCTTTTGACGCAGCAGCTGATCGCGCAACTCTGACGACGCCGGGGTCTTTAGCAACCTTTTTGAGCAGTAAGCAGTAAAGATCAGGAGAAAATAATGTCGGATGGAGGCGACCTCGTCCGCAAACAATTCGGGGCCCATGACCACTCTACACCGATGTTGCAAGTCCATCTGCTAAAGTCAACGAAAGGCTGAATTTAGCACGCAGCAGTGAGTCCACGGAGGGTTTCCTATGAACGGAAAGACGGTGCAACTTGCAAGTGCCGCAGGAACTGTTGTGCTTGGCGGCGATCTGGTTGTTCATCGCCTGGGTTTCGGGGCGATGCGCCTCACCGGCGAAGGAGTGTGGGGTCCGCCGAAGGACCGGTCGTCCGCTGTTTCTCTACTACGGCGGGCGCTGGACCTGGAAGTGAACTTTATCGATACGGCTGATTCTTACGGCCCCTCGATTTGCGAAGAGCTTATTGCCGAAGCGCTGGCACCCTATCCGAAGAATCTTGTAATCGCTACAAAGGGCGGTTACTGTCGCATAGCGCCGCACAGGTGGACGCACGACGCCAGTCCCGATCATCTTCGAAAGGCAGTCGAGGGTAGCCTGAAGAGGCTTCACCTCGATCGTATCGATCTCTATCAGCTCCACGGACCTGATCCAGCAATCTCCTTCGAGGCGTCTGTCGAGACGCTCGCTGAACTACGCTCGCAAGGCATGATTCGCCATGTCGGCCTTTCGAACGTGACTCGTGAACACGTAGAGCGCGCTCGCAAAATCGTGCCAATCGTCTCCGTGCAGAACCGCTATAGCTTCGCCGATCGCGAGTGGGACTACCTTGTCGACTACTGTCAGCAGAACGAAATCGCATTTATCCCCTGGGCACCCACGCGGGATTGGATGGCGGGAAGCAGCATCGTCAACCAGATCGCCCAAGCACATGGCGCGACCCCGACACAAATTGCGCTGGCGTGGCTACTCAAGCGGTCGCCAACAGTATTGCCGATTCCTGGGACCTCCTCCGCCGAACACCTGGAGGAGAATGTTTGCGCCACATTTTTCCAGCTAACGGATGACGAACGCAAACAGCTAAGCACTGTTAAGAAGCAGTTCAGAACGCGCTAGGAGTACGGCGCCCGATTCACGCTGAAGTCTGCTCGGAATCTGATTCATTAAGGGTGCCACTTACGGCGCGGCTGAAGCCGCGTCCCTTCCACACAAGAGTCGATTCCGGGTCTTGCGCAACCGCTCACGGGGGTCCTTCAAGCGCGGCGAAATAGCAAAAGAACTCCCGATACGGAACGCTATGCGTGACTACACCCTCTCCAGATTGGCTATAAATCTACAGAAGTGGGTATTTACTTAACGCCACCGAACGCAACAGGTTGTGGTTTGACCAGGGTTGCAAACGGGACCGGATCTACCTGCACAGCCTGCTGGGCCAAGCGATAGAAGAGTTTGCCGCGCGA
>JBEKBO010000156.1:0-8178 GCA_050015355.1 Candidatus Korobacteraceae bacterium
AGCCCAAGAAAGGGAGAACTACAAAACAGAAACAGAACTTCGGAAGACCAGACCCCACCGCGCTGAAAATCTTCACCGGCCCCCATCTTCCAACGGCTTCAGGAGTTTTTCAACAGTCTCAAATGCTTTTGCGATCGTAAGGATCACCAGTACTCCAACCAGGTTATCAACTACCGTCGTGGCCATAAATACACTGGCCCCCAACGCGGAAACAATGACCATGATACGGCGCTGTCCTTGTACCACTTTGTCAGGAGTCAATAACGAATCGCTCAGTTTGCAGAGTGTAATCCCAAGGATCCACGCGCCTGCGAAAGCAGCAGAACTCAAAAGACTGGCGCCCATCAACTTCATATGCTTCACTTGAACCAGATACGATGGTATCCAGGTAAGAATCAGATAGGCCGTATAGTTAATAAGTCCATGGGATAGGGCCAACCCCCACATGGTTTTATAGCGCAATAGCCGCCTGACACGCCCCCCGGGAATGGCTTTAACGTCGCTCTTCTGGCCACCGTCCGTGTTGGCTACAATATAGCTCCTCTCCTCTGGCGATAACAAATAAGAGTCTTGTGGTTTGTCGCGAAAATACTTCAGCCAAAGAGCTACCCAAATGAAGCCGGCTGCTCCTGTAATAAGAAACGACATGCGCCAACCGCACTTTACGACTAATAAGGCAACCAACGGCATCCCTATGGCCGGGCCGGCCTCGGCCCCGGAGCGTGCCAAGGAGGTTGTTAGACCTCTCTCCCGAATGGGGAACCATTGGCGAATCACCTTCATAAGGGATGGCAAGGTCGGAGCTTCCCCCAACCCCAGTGCCAGTCGAGTCGACACCATCATGCCGAAACTGTTAGCCATTCCCGTAAGCATGCCGGCAGCCGACCAGAACGATACGGCAAGGGCATTCATTCTACGCGCCCCGACTTTATCGGTCAGCCAGCCCGTGGGGATTAGAGCGGCTGCATATGCCCATAAGAATGACGATAAGACAATACCCATCGTTGCCGGATTCCAGCCAAACTCCTTGGCAATTGCCGGGGCGGCAACAGACATATTGACGCGGTCGACATAGTTGATAAAAGAAGCGCCGAATAAAAGGGCCAGGACAATAAGTCTCTTGCTGGTCCACAGGAAATCGTACTTCTTGTTTGCATAGGAATTCATTAAACTGTCCTACCACCCGTCAGCGCGGCTTATCGCACACTCCGTTGTGCCAATACTCAGTTGCGGGAAGTCATGCTGCCCAACAAAAAACGGTTACTTTGCACAACCAGAAGCTATGAACAACTACTTTCGTGATGGATTGGTGCGCCTCCCCGGCTGAATCTTACCTCCGCGCTCAAAAGCTTCATTCGCACCTGTAACTCACTTGTTACGCGAACGCGAGCCGAAATGATTGCCTGCCGAAGTACCGCACGATAGGATCAAGACTTGCTTGATCTCAAAATCTGCATTAATCTCCCGGCCAATTTGGCTCCCTCAAGCCGGAAAATCAAGCCTACGGCCTCCTCTACCTGTTTTTCTGGAAGACGTGTTCTGGCATAGGTCCGAAACTTGGTCTCGATTTCCGCGCGTGAGAGAGGGTTCTCCGGAGATCCTTTGGGTTCGTCACAGCGAACGTTGATTGTCGAACCGTCGACGGTCTCCACCTTTACAACCGCTTGCACCCCGGCCAGATTGGGATCCGGCGCGACACGAACACGCTCCGAGGCAAACCGGGCCAGCTTGGGATCGTTATACCTTGCTGGTTCGAACTGGGCCATTGTCAACTGCCGGTCGTGCAGGATCACGGCCGCGGCATAATGCGACGACAGCAGCGCCTGGAACTTTCCCTCGTAATTAGCAAAACCGCCGTGCAGGTCGAAGGCCGGCTTGCTCAGCGAGATATTCACCTTTTTTGCCTGATCGATGCCTATGCCGTATTTTTCGACTACTTCGAACACGGCCGTGATCAAGCCTTGGATGGTCGACGCGGAAGGCCACAACCGGAGAGCAATTTGTTCCAGTTCCCAACGATCTCCCAGCCGTTCAGTGACCGCTTCCGGGCGTCCCCCATTTGAGTAGCTGTTGTACAGTCCGCCGTCTTGAGCAGTAAGGAACTGTCGCGTGGCAACGAATTTCTGCTGCGCCAGCAAGGCCGCCATCAGTCCCGACAACGCGCCCCGGCACTGGTGAAATTTGACAGTGGGGGTCCTCCACGCCGCAAATGTGCCGCCAGCCTGACTGCCCGCTAGGCCGAACGCCATCGCCATTGTGTCGGAGTCGAACCCCAGCAGTCTGCCCACCGCCGCAGCGGCCCCGAACGGACCGATCACCCCAGGTCCATGAAATCCACGTCTACGGAATGCTGGATAGTCTAGGCCAAGGCCGACTCGCGTCGTGACCTCGAAGCCGGCAGCAAGGGCAACCAACAATTCGCGGCCAGACAATGAGTCTCGTTCCGCTATGGCCAGAGCGGGTGGGATCACTTCTGGAGTTACATGCGTCAAAGTGGAGCGATGGATGTCGCACATGGTCACGGCAGTGATCAGGTATCCATTTAGCAGCGTTGCTCCGGTGAGCGAGAGCCGATCGCCACCAATGATGCTGCTTTCCTTCGATTGCGCCAACGCCGATGCCAGCGCCGCAACTTGATGAGTCTCTTCCCCTTGATGTCCCGCCATGGCGCATGCCAGCGAATCCAGCAGCAGGTCCTTGCAATACTCACGAACGCGCTGCGGGACATTGTCGTATTCCAGGGTCGCCGCAAAGCAGGCCAGAACCTGTGTCACCTCAGTTGGTATTGAAACCTTCACGTCAGTTGCCATTAAGTTCTCTCTTGTGATGGGTTGGATGGCCGCCTCAGCATAGGGCTGATCTTCGCCAGCAAATGAAAGTACACGTCATATCGTCGCTTGTCCGCGACGGCTTTACTGGATTTAACAGCAAATGCCTGGTTACGGATTGATTTCTTCCAATTGCCGGCGACGGGTTTCCGTTGCGCCTAATGTGGCAAGGAAACCGACAATGGTGACCGCCCCAAACACCAGGAACACCGCTGCAATGCCCCCACTCTTGAGCACGAACCCAACCAGGAATGGCCCCGCCGCCGATGCCGCACGCAGGAACGAAGTGGCTAAGCCCGTTCCTGCCGCGCGCATACGAGTCGGATAAATCTCAGGCGTGTACAGATAAAGCATGGTCGCATTCGAGCCGAGAACGGCAAAGGTGAGCGACCCAAGCACCACCACTTCGCCGGCCGTCTTGGCGCCAAGCAATCCCAAGCTCAGCATCAGAGCCGCAGAGACGATAAATGCGCCCCCAAACCACAGTTTCCGCCCGAGCTTGTCGACGAACAATGCGCTGGCCGCGACAATGAGTACCTGCATGATATTGGCGATCGATCCCCAGCGGAGGGAATCGCTGACGCTCATGTGGTAAACCGTGCGATAGAGACTAGGCAGCCATGTACCGATGCCGTAATACACAAAATAGGTGCTGGACCAGAGGAGCCACACTATGATGGTTCTGCGCCGGTAAAAAGGCGACAGGACTTCGCTCCACCCGGTCTTCGCGGTCGCAGCCGAGGCGGTCATCCGCCTGGCTGCAGGCTCAATCCGGACCGGCGTGGTGGCTTCCACTTGCTTAACGATCCCCTCAGCTTCGTCCAGCCGGCCCTTGCCGATCAGCCAACGTGGAGATTCAGGGAGACGCCACACCAGAACCGCGATTAGAAGGGCTGGAAGGCCGCCCAGAACGAACATAGACTGCCAACCGAAGTGGGGCACCATCAGAATGCCCATCAAGCTCGCGCCCAGCACTCCGCAAGGGAAGATCGTTTCATAAAGCATCACGAAACGTCCCCGGCCTTTGGCCTCGCAAAGTTCGTTGATGTAGGCTGCTGCCACCGGCACTTCCCCGCCCAAACCACAGCCCTGGATAGTACGAAACACCGCCAACGCGGCAAAATTCGGCGCCAAGGCGCAGCAAAGGCTCATGATGCCGTCTACCGCCATGGCGAAAGCAACGGATTTCGTCCGGCCAATCCTTTCCGCCAGCCAGCCAAAAAATAAAGCGCCGACAATTTGCCCGAGATAGCCGACCGAAATCATCATCCCGATCTGGCTGGGCGTTAGCTTCCAAGCACCGATCAGCGCGGGCAGCACGAAGGCGATCGTCAACGCCCCAAACGCATCGAAGAAGGTTGCCGAGCCCATGGTGATTCGCGGACGAGTGTGCCAACTGCACAACGGCACTCGTTCCATGCGCTCTATAAGCTGCAGTCCGCGCGGTACCTCTGTGATTGATGTTTCCACTGTCCCTCCAATCTCCCTAGCCATATTCGAAGCCCGCAATAGCAAACACATACGAATACTTCGGACTCGCCGGAGCCACGACAGCCTGCAGATTTCTCACCATCCGCTTAAGCGTTCGCACCGGCTGGAAACCGTACTTCCGTGCAAGGGCAACGGCCTCATGGTTGTCCAGCAAAACATCCCAGCATATTTGTTCCCGGGAATGCTGTGCCAAAAACCACCGCAGCAGATCCTCGGCGGCGGCAGGCGACTTCGCGACACACGGCCCGAAATAGGCAGCCCTGGACCCCGGCCGCATCATGGCATAGCCCTCGCCGTCGCCCACCGACGCTGCCTCTACGCGTGCCAAACTCGCCAGCAACTTTGCCCGGTCGGCTCCGAATGCGAGCCGATCCAGAGCGGGAGCGGGTCGCCACGGACCAACCACTGCCGGCGATACGGGCTTGGCATCTGCCGGACGTTCCCACCTTTCAACAATGCATTCGGTTTCGAAGCCAAAAGTCCGGTAAAGAGGGAATCCCATGTCCGTGGCATCTAAGCCGACTTTCCCCACACTGCGGCTTACGGCGACCTCCAGGACGCGCTCCATGAGCCGGCTGGCAAGGCCCTGTTTTCGGAACTCAGGCAGAGTCAGGACCATTCCGATCCAGGCAAGATCAGTACCGTACAGCACCACGGTGGCGGAGGCGGCAACGACATCCCCTTGCGAGATGACAAAGCAGCCTTCCGGCCCCAGTTCCAGCAACCGCTGCCAGTCCTCTTCCGTCTGGTTCCAATGGGCGGCTTCCTTCAGGCGCAGGGCGCCGGCGATGTCCTGCTGCCGGAGCGAGCGAAGCCGCCTGACCGATGCAGTTTCCCCCAATGTTCCTGAGCCTGGCATACCCCTCACATCGTCCATCAGGTACTCCTCCCAACGCATGACGTCCGGGCAGGTCCGCGCTAGCGGAGAACGTTGTTTCGTTTGTCGGGCTATTCTACTATTAAGCCGACAGTCACCCACCCACTAACGCTGCAAGTGGAGGTCAAGTGCACCCCCAGACAATTCGATCCGAGGAAGAACTGGAGGACGAGCTCTCCCGGCCCTCCCCGCAGGATGAGATCGCGTTGCGGGAGATGGAGGGCGATCTTTTGATCCTCGGCGTCGGCGGCAAGATGGGACCCAGCCTAGCGCGGCGGGCAGCTCGTGCAGCCGTAGCCGCCGGTGTTCGGAAGAGCATCATGGGCGTGGCTCGCTTTTCCAACGCTGGGGCAGAACAATGCTTGCGCGCGTGCGGTGTTGAGACATACCGTGCCGACTTGCTCGAAGATGACCAGCTCGCCCAGCTTCCGGAAGCCGAAAATGTAATCTTCATGGCAGGTCGAAAGTTTGGCTCTACTGGGGGAGAAAGTCTCACCTGGGCGATCAATACCTATCTGCCCGCCCAAATTGCTCAGCGATACCGTAAGTCGCGCATCGTTGTGTTCTCGAGCGGTAATGTCTATCCGTTGGCGCCAGTGGTCGGCGGAGGCGCGACTGAGCACACGCCGGTAGGTCCGATCGGCGAATATGCCCAGTCTGTTCTAGGCCGGGAGCGTCTCTTCGAATACTTTTCGGGGCGCTATGGAACGCGGGTCTGCCTGCTGCGGTTGAACTACGCTATCGATCTACGCTATGGCGTATTGCTGGATATTGCCGGCAAAGTCTTTCACGGCCAACCCGTCGACGTAAGCATGGGCGCGGTGAATGTCATCTGGCAAGGAGATGCCAATTCCATCTGCCTGCGCAGCTTCTCTATCTGCCGCACGCCGCCTATGGTTTTGAATTTGACCGGCCCCGAAACACTCTCCGTACGCGAACTCGCGTGCCGCTTCGGAGAACGGTTCGGCAGACCGCCGGTTCTGCAAGGACAGGAGACGGACAACGCATTGTTGAACAATGCCGGACTTTGCCATAGCCTGTTCGGTTATCCCTCAGTGAGCGTGAACCAGATGATCGATTGGATCAGCCAGTGGGTTGCCAGTGGCGGAGCCGTGCTGGATAAGCCAACACACTTTTCTGCCAGAGACGGAAAGTTCTGAGAGGCTGCGGAAAGCAGATTTTGGATTCATTACAAAAGAGGTGCGGGAGTTGAAGCAGCTCGAGGTAAATATCCAGCGGGTCTTGTCGCGAGGAACGGTGATTCCGGCGCATCCTCTGGCCCTTACGGCAGAGCGTCGCTTGGACGAGAGACGGCAGCGAGCGCTTACACGCTACTACATTGCTGCCGGGTCGGGCGGTTTGGCGATCGGGGTACACACTACCCAGTTTTTGATACGGAACCCGCGTATTGGACTGTTCGAGCCCGTCTTGAAGCTCGCGGCCGAGGAGATGAATAAGGCCGACCGCGGCCGCGCAGAACCTTTGATTCGCATCGGTGGCATCTGCGGCGCAACCGCGCAGGCGGTTCAAGAGGCCGCGCTGCTTGCGGACCTCGGTTACCACGCCGGGCTATTGAGCCTGGCCGCGCTCAAGGATGCCGACGACAGAGCCCTCGTCGCGCACTGTCGAACGGTTGCGGAGATATTGCCGGTGGTCGGATTCTACCTGCAGCCGGCCGTTGGCGGCCGTGTGCTTTCGTTTTCGTTCTGGCGCCAGTTTGCTGCGATCAAGAACGTGGTGGCAATCAAAGTAGCCCCCTTCAATCGCTATCAGACGCTGGACGTAGTCCGTGCTGTGGCAGAGTCCGGGCGGAATATCGCTCTTTACACGGGTAATGATGACAACATCGTAGTGGACCTGCTCACGCCTTACAGCTTCAAACGCAACGGAAGCCGGAAACAGTTCCGCATAGTCGGCGGACTCCTGGGGCACTGGGCAGTGTGGACGCGGCAAGCAAGCAAACTCCTGCGGGAATGTCACGCAGTTGCGCAAGGGACAAGCAGTGTTCCGGAGGAACTGCTGCGGAGAAGCGCTGAAGTTACGGACAGCAACGCAGCGTTCTTCGATGTGGCGCACGGCTACGCTGGCTGTATCGCCGGTCTGCATGAGGTGTTGCGGCGGCAAGGTTTGCTGGAAGGCATCTGGTGCCTGGATCCCCACGAATCTATGAGTCGAGGGCAAAAGGAGGAGATCGACCGCGTGTATTGCGCATACCCTCATTTGAACGATGATGACTTCGTCCGTGAGCACCGCGACCAGTGGCTGAAGCCGTGACCAGAGGCATTGGAGGGGACGAGGTACATTATTCCGTCACGGTTGTCCTTGCGCCGTTGGCTTAAAGCTTTTGCTTTCGAGATTGGACGAGTTGGTCGCTCGTGCGTCAAATTAAAACCCGCTAAAACTCGAAATGCATCCCAGCAAAGGACTATGGAGTTCTTGAGTCAGTCAACCCGAACCACGGGAAACACGTGTCGCGAGTAGCCCTTCGGCGCCCGTATTCTTCAGCGCGCGCGTTTCTCACTCGCCCGAAACGGACTACCTAATTGGGGAACAGAGATTTCCTAGCAAAAGCGGACACATTTACCAGAGAGACATCAGTCTCCAGTCCGTTTCAGACGGGAAAGATCGAGAAAAGTGCCCGGATAATGCGCAATTTCAGGAAAGTACCAGATACCAATTGGATAATAACGACTTGATGGCGGAGGATGCAGTCCCGAGCGAACCGCTCTCTGGCCAGATTCCCTGCTAACAGGGAAAAATACAGGGAATTTTGCCGATTTCGGCCCATCTAATTCGGCTTTTGCCGCTGTAGGCGTCTCATTTTGTTTAAGTTGTGGGATCAATCGCCAATTTCAGAGTCGAATCGAACAGGGAATTATCAGGAGCGTATCAGGGAATTAGATTTCCCTGATGAAGGATCGTGGCGGGATCTTGGTCCAAGCTCGGCTCGGCGACGGGTAATTTGGGCCAGGGAGCAGGTCA
>JBEKBO010000157.1:0-8170 GCA_050015355.1 Candidatus Korobacteraceae bacterium
GCAGATCTGCCAGAAACTGTTGCAAGCGCCTTACGCACTTCTCGACCTGGGCGTCGGTCATGCTCGCAACGGTAGCACCCGACGAAAGAACTGTCAATAACTTAACGTAGTAATACTAGAGCCCTATCGCCGGCGCCGGTTCGAGCGCTTCGCAGGCTCCGTGGGCTGCGAAACCCACAATGTGAATCATCGGCGACCGAAGATCGAAGCTCGGGCAACAATCTGCTCTTGTAAGACTCCATCCTGCATGAAGGGTTCGAGCGCGGCCGCGATCTCCGCCTCAAATCTCGCCTGTCCTTTGGCTAGAATTTGAGACGATGTACTCGACTTGGACAGCGCCCGCCCGACCAAGTCAGCAATAGTGACCTGATGCCATACGGTGACCGACGTTTTGCCCAGTCCTCTGAAGCACGAGTCCGCGAACCATTCCGTTCCATCGCTCCCTCGCCTCTCATCCGGCCTTGACGTCCAGGCGCGGCACACTTTCTTATAGGACTTTACCCAACCGGCTTCCGCTGTCTCAGCAGTGGAGGCTCCGCAGATCAGAATGCGGCCGGAGTCCGGAACAATCCGTTCCAATACGGACAAGGCTGCAGTACGTTCTATCAAATGAAGTGCACGGCCAAGGGTAACGACATCGTGGGTTTGAACGGTGGGGAATTCCTCGATGCGACCGTGAATCAGGGAAAGCTCGACGCCCGTTTCCGCCGCCGCAGCCTTTGCTGCCGCGATCATGTCAGCTTCTGGATCGAGCCCCGTGCAGCGCCCGACAAAAGGGGCGAAGCCGATGGCAAGCAGGCCTGGGCCGCAGCCAACGTCGAGCAAGGTTTCGTTGCCGCGCAAGGCGATCTGCTGAGCACATTGCTTGAAGAACTCTGGCGGATACGGCTCCCGGTAGCGAGCATAGAATTCAACGGTTGAGGCGAAGCGGCCCATATCCTCAGTTTTGCAGGTGCTGCCGAGAACTTCAAGCGAGATACGTCCAAATTGCTAGCTCCACAGTGATCCAATGCCTCATAGGTTTACTGCGGTACCGCAACTTTTAACGCCGCTTTGCAGAAGGCCACAATCAACGGATGGGGTGCAGCCAGCGACGATTTCGCTTGTGGCACGAACAGTGTTGCTAGATAAAAGGGTGCGAGGGCAGTTCGATGATTCTCGCCTCCCCGTCCGCATCGCGTCCAGTAATGATCAGTCCAGCAGTTTCAATGGCCTCCTGGTAAGTCGGGTTCATGCCGAAGCTGCAGCGGTAGGTCTCTACTCTGCGCTCATCCCCATAGTAGTGTGCCGCTCGATATCCTCCTTTGAACTGAACCTCCCCGTCCCTTCCTACCAATGAGCAGGTGAGCCGGTGCACGACAGCCGTGGTAGCCTGTGGGTCATACTCGGCGTGCGCGGCATCGGCCACACCCATCACGTTACGCGAGAACTCCAGCACAGCATGTTGAAAGCCACCGCAGGTGCCGAGAAACGGTACGCCGTTCTCGCGAGCATAGCGAATGCCCTCGATGGCGCCTTCTAGGCTGCGATACGGGCTTCCCGGGCTGCACCAGAGACCTCGGTAGCCGCAGTAGTCGTGCGGAAGATCAGTTGCGAGCCACTCAAACTCGATGGGCTGCCCGAGAGCCTGAGCAGCGTGCCGGATTGAGTCGTCGGTGGCTAGGTGGAGTGGATACTCAGGGTTGTAGTCGCCGATAATTCCGATTCTTGTGGTTTTCATGGATCAACTTTGCCGGTAGACTGTTTCATGAGTCAAATCGAACGAATAGATCACTGACCCCGCATTTCCTTTTTGAACTCTGACTGATTCCGCTTATGATGTCGAAAGAACCTGTATTTATGCGGCCCTGAAGACCTGAACGTTCCACCGGAGGCCTGCACCCAGTGGGTGAGACACAGAATCGGCCATTTCAGTTCTCTTTTAGCTCCTTCCTCAAGGTTGATTTCCAAGGATCACGAGTCACTTCCGACGCTGGCTTGCTGCTAGTTCGAGAGCTTGATGAACGTCTCGGGCTGAGCCAGCTTATCTCCGACAACCTAACTGATGCTCGTCACGGCAAGAATACACAACTAGCCCTGCCGGACCTGTTGCGCCAGTCCATCTACAGTCGCTTGGCAGGTTATGAAGACCTCAACGATGCCGAGCGGCTTTCCCAAGACCCGACCTTCCGCCTGATTGGCTCGAAAAAGATCTGGGATCGCGGCGCGGCTCTGCCTTCGCGCCTGCATTGGTTCGAGACCGAAGTGCTGACCGAAGACCGCAACCTGAACGGTTTGTGCTCCATGAACCGGAACATGATCGCGAAGGTGGAAGGCATGGCGTGGTCGTGGCGGGCAGTGCTGGACATGGACAGTACCGAGATTCCAGTCTATGGCGAACAGGAACAGAGTGCCGACAACGGGCATTTTGAGTCCACCTGCTACCACCCGCTGCTGCTGTTCAACGGTGAGGGTGACTGCGTAGCCGCGAAACTGCGGCCGGAAAACGTACATAGCGCCGAGGGTTGGGAAGAACTTTTGTTGCCGGAGATCGAACGGCAACAGCAGGTGGGCAAGGAAGTGTGGTTTCGGGCCGATGCCGCCTTTGCCAAGCCGGAAATCTATGAGGCGCTGGAAGAGCGCGGGGTGAAGTACGCGATTCGGCTTCCGGCCAATGACAGCCTGATGCGGGACATTGAGGAACTGCTGAGTCGGCCAGTAGGCCGCCCGAGTAATAAACCACTGATATGGTACAAGGGGTTCCTGTACCAGGCGGCCAGTTGGAAAACTGCTCGCCGCGTGGTCGCCAAGGTAGAGTTCCATGCCGGAGAGCTGTTCCCAAGGGTGGGGTTCATCGTGACCAACACGCAGCTCAGGAACCGTGCGGTGGTGCGCTTCTACAACCAACGCGGCCAGGCGGAGCAGTGGATCAGGGAAGGCAAGCAGGCGGTGAAGATGACACGGCTGAGCTGTCATCGGTTTCGCAGCAACCAGGTGCGGCTGGCGTTGAGCCTGCTGGCCTACAATCTGGGCAATTTGTGGCGGCGACTGGCCCTGCCCAAGCGAATCGAGGACTGGTCGCTGACCAGCCTGCAACAGCGATTGATTAAGACAGGTGGACGACTGGTGAAGCACGCACGTTATTATTGGCTGCTGTTGGCAGAGAGCCATCTTACGCGGCGGCTGTTTGGCGGCATGGTGCGGCGGATCGCCGTGCTGTCGCTGCCGGTCGGATAAAAGCTGGCGGCTGGCAGGCGAACAACCAGAAATCAAGAAGGGAGAAAGAGAGGTGTCGGAAAACTTGCTTCAAGGTGCTCCGTTTTCGGGTTTTCAGGTGCCCTGGATGGAGCAGCTTAGCCGTGATCATCGCATGGGACCCGAGGGGAACAAGGAATTGTGACCGCGGTCATTGACCAGGTGTTACGCAATGTGTACGCTGCGCTCGTTCTGGGACGCAAAATGGAAATCCCAGGGTAATGGAAGCTGGGGTGGTGAAGCGAAGGATCTGCCTTGAAGAGGCGATCCAGAACAGGATTCAGGGAAGGACTTTAGAAGGCGAGATGAGAACAATTTCATATGTGTTGCCGCCGGCGTTTTTGCTGCTTTGCGCGGCCCTGCCGTCGCTCGCAGCCGCGCAGCAACCAACTGCGCAACCAGCGGAAAACCAGCTCCAGCAGCGCTATGCCAAACCGCGGCTCTCCACCGGCCTGCAGAGCGCAGAAGAGTCCACAGCCACTCCCGCTGCCGAATCCGCCCAGGGATTAGGCCAGCACGCTTTCCTCGGCGCCTACATTCCGCACTTCGTTCCTCCGCTCGTTCTGCGCAACACCGCTCGCTTCTCGGCCCTGATCCACCAGGGAAAACTTTATCTCTCTTTGCACGACGCCATCCTGCTGGCAATCGAGAACAATCTCGACGTTGAGCAGCAGCGCTACCAGATCGCCATGGCAAACACCGATGTCATCCGCGCCAAGGGTGGAGGCGTCACCCGCGGTCTGCCGCTCACCGTCGCGCAGTCGCCGGTCGGCATCGGTGGGCCGGGCAGCCCTCTGCTCAACAGTGCGGCCAGCACCGGTTCGGTCAGTCCCATTGCCTCCACCGTCGCCAATGTCTTCGATGTCAATCAGCTCACCGAAGCCACCACTAATCTTTCGCTCCAGGGCACCAGCACGTTCTCGCCGGGTCCGCCCGTCCCTTTCTATGATCCGTTACTCGTGGGGCAGTTGGCCTGGATGCATCTGCAATCCATCTCCACTCCGCCGGTCAAGTCCGTCAGCACCAACAACACCTTCGGCAATCTCACCTTGCAGCAGGGCATCAGCACCGGCGCGCAGTTCCTCGTCGGTTCCAACAACGCCATCGACCTTCTCAACTATTTAGCCTCCAGTCCCGATCCCTTTCGCCACCCCAACGTCGTCGGCAGCGTGATGCAGCCGTTGTTGCGCGGCTGGGGAGTCGATCTCAATCGCCGCTTCATCCTCATCGCGCAAAACAACCTCAAGGTTTCGCGCCTGGTTTTTCGCCAGCAGCTCAGCGATCTCATCTTCGGCGTTAGCCGCCTCTATTACGATCTGGTGGGCTTGAACGAAGACGTCAAGGTAAAGCAGGAGACGCTGGCCGCGGCCCGTCAACTCTACCAGGACGACGAAATCCAGGTCGAGGTCGGCACGCTCGCCCCGCTTGAGCTGACGCGCGCGCAAGCGCTGGTCTCCTCCATCGAACTCGATCTGACGCGCGCGCAAGGACTCGTCGTGCAACAGGAGGCTATCCTTAAGAGCGTCATTTCGCGCAACAGGACCGGCAACGCCGCGCTCGCCGCCGTGCGCATCGTCCCCACCGATATCATCATCGTTCCGGAACCCGACGACACTCCCGCACTGGCTGAGCTGACGCAGCAGGGCTTGGCCAATCGCGCTGATCTGGCCCAGGCCGCCATCCAGGTCAAAAACACCGAAATCACCGTCAAAGCCTCGCGCAATGCGGTCAGTCCGGAAATCGATTTGATCGGTGCGGCCATGACTCTCGCCAACATCGGCAGCAGCTCCACCATCGGGGTCGCCCCGCCCGTGCCGCCGACCTCGATAGCCGTCGGCAAAGAAAGCCACCTCTACGAAGACGGCGTCCAGCTCAACGTTCCCTTCCGCAATCGCGTCGCCCAGACCGACGCCGCGCGCGACGAGATTCAGCTCCGGCAGATGCAGGGCCGCCTGCAACAACTGGAAAACCAGATCCGCGACGAAATCACCAACACCTACACCGCGCTCCAGGTCTCGCGCTCGGCCTATGTCGCCGCCGTCCGCACCCGGCAATTCCAGGAACAACTGCTCGATGCCGAAATGCAAAAGCTGTCGGTGGGAGCCTCGACTAATTTCATGATCGTGCAGGATGAGGGCTACTTGGCGCAGGCGCGCTCCACCGAAGTGGGGGCCCGCAGCACCTACATCAAGTCCCGCGTTTCGCTTGAACGCGCCATCGGTACGCTGCTGGAGTCGCACAACATCAAGCTTGACGACGCCATCCGCAACGAACTGCCTGATGCCGCGCCGCCCGCCGCCCCCGAACCCAAGGCCAACTAAAGCCGGATTAAGATAAGATCTGCTCTAATTCCATATTTCGACTGACATGAAGAAAATAGAACCATCGTTGCAGACGCTAAAACTGCTTGCCGCGTTGGCAACGGAAGGCAAGCTCCGAAAAGCGGCCCGCCGTCTGGGAATGTCCCAATCCGCCGCCAGCCACGCCCTCAGCACACTGGAGAGGAATCTAAGCGCAGCCCTGTTCGTGCGTAACCCTAACGGTCTGAGGCTATCGGAAACGGGCACGCATGTGTTGCCGCATGTGCGCAAGATTCTGGATGGCCTGGATGCGGTGAGAGCAGAAGTCTCAGGGCTGGCTCATTTGCAAACGGGGACGCTGCGGGTGGCCTCGGTCCCAACTCTAGCTGCGACCATCGTGCCGCGATTGATCAGCGAATACAACGCGCTCTATCCCGGTATTGAAGTTTCCTTATTTGAGGGCACGGACGACGAAGTACGCGACTGGGTGCTCAACGGCGTTGCACAGGTCGGCTTTGCCGCGCTGCCGGTCCCGGGCCTGCGTTGCCAGGAAGTCACGCACGATGAATGGCTGGCGTTGGTCCCGGCCGGCGATTTTGCACGGCGGGAGAAGATCAGCCTTGCTGCCCTCAGCCGGCGCAATTTTCTTGTTTCGGGTGGCGGCTGCGAACCCTACATCCAGAAGCTGTTCGAAGAGGCGGGATTGGATTTCCCTTCGCATAGGACAGTTAAACAGTTGAGCACGATTCAAGCTATGGTTGCCGAAAATCTCGGGGTCAGCTTGGTGCCAAGCCTCTCAGTAGCCGTCTTGCCCCGGGGAACACGTAGCCTACGGCTTGCGCCGCGCAAGTTCCGGAGAATCGGCCTGCTGCACAAACCTATCAATGACAATCAATGAACTCGTTCTTTCGCCTCTTGACGGGGATTTCCATTTTGTCCCAGCCGTCAGCGATTATGCTTCTGTTCTCCTTGGAGAACAACTTGTTTTTTCTCTCAAGGAAGAAATCCACCTGGTATAACGTCAAGACTCTGCGTGACGAACACCCGGAATGGTTTCGCGAAGACTTATCCAAACTGTTTGAGCTGCTATCGGCGCGGCAGATCCAGCCTGTGATTGCAGCAAGGTTTCCGCTTCGCGAGGCACCTCGCGCCAATGAGATGCTGGAAACGTCTCAGGTCACGGGCAAACTCGTACTGCTTCCGCAGGAATAATGAGCACTCAGAGTGGGTTGCCGTGGGGTCGGCCGCTTCAAACAGCGAACCACTGCAGATGCGAATCGAACCGTTCAAAATCCCAGTGTCAGCTTCAATCCAAGAAATCCCCCGATCACGAGAAAGACAATCTTGATGAAGCCGTTTCCCTTGTATCTTGCATATTTCGATCCGATGTAGGCTCCGGGGACCGATCCCAGGATGGCGGGAACAATAAGCGCTAGGCTGAAGTATCCCTTGTATATCAAGACGAGGGAGCCAAAGACCGACCAGATGAAGGAAATACTGAAGTAATAGCCAAGTGCCGCCATGAAATCGAAGCCTTTGGCGTAAAACGAGAGGGCGCTAAAAGCAATGCCATTCCCCGAGCCCAGCACTCCTTCATAGATTCCCATTGGCAAAGCAATGCCGTAGGCCAGGGGCTCGCGTTTTCGGGAACATACGGCAGCGGTCTTGATCCCAGCGTCTTTCTTAAATGCCATATAGATCACCAGGGCCGTAATGAAGATACCGACACCGGCCTTCAAAATGCGCTGATTGAGATGCAACACAATCAGCACGCCCAGATATACGCCAACGAGTCCGACTGAAGCAAAAGAAAGCAAGAAGCGCCAATCGACCGTCCGGCCCTTCAGGTAGTTGTATGAGGAGGGCAACAACCAGAATATGCTCGCAACCTTCATCATGACGGTCGCCAGTGGAAACGAAATTCCGAGAGACAAGAAGATAGGCAGGGCGATCACCGACGAGCCTCCGCCCGACATGGAACTTAAGAACGCAGCAATGGCGGAAACCACAAAAATCCAGACCGGCAGCATATAACGTAGTATAACGGCTTAATTTTTGGATGTGATCTTCTTCGTGTCCAATGATTAGGTGTCGCCATGCGGTTCAGAGGCGGCGCAGAGTCATTGTCTCGCTTTTTCCAGCAGGGCCAGTCGAAACCTCAAAGCCGGCACGACTGCCATGAAAGTCGAGCAGTCGCACCCGGCCGCGCTGCTTGCGGCGCCGCTCAGCGACATCGAGATTTGCCAGCTTCTTCATCTTCGCGAACACACCTGCGATGAAGGGCGCCG
Source organism: Candidatus Korobacteraceae bacterium (assembly GCA_050015355.1). GTDB lineage: Bacteria > Acidobacteriota > Terriglobia > Terriglobales > Acidobacteriaceae > CAWBRT01. The sequence continues at coordinate 7,823 of JBEKBO010000157.1, forward strand.
GAAGTTTATGCCGGCGGATTAATCCCGTCCCCCGACATTCTATAATCGCGGAGCGAATGCCGGGTTTGAGCACAACTTCGAACACTTTTGGATCGTGCAGTTCATCGAAGAGGGCTTTCACCCATTCGGCAATGGAATCAGGGGGTGTGTCCTGCTTATCGCTTGGCATTTGTTTAAGGTGCGATTAGGCGACTTCCATCCATTATTATAGTTAACAACGGACGTTCTAGTACTGTGACCGCATAGATAGGTAAGCTAGATAGGCACTTGGCAAGAAATGGATTGGAGTCTATAGCTATGTCATGCGTGGACGCAGATCACTTCAGATTCAACTTTCTCGACGGGAAC
>JBEKBO010000158.1:0-8137 GCA_050015355.1 Candidatus Korobacteraceae bacterium
CCGCCACCAAACTGCGGCATGCGGCCGCAGGACGGGAAATCAGCACCTATAACCGAGATGTTTGTTTGGAACCTCCTGCTTCTCGATTACAGAACGGTTCTTGTTCAGAGGTTCCCTAGCGTATCACCGGTATCCTGGTTTTTAACAAGTGTCATGGCGAGCGGAGTCGAGCCACCTTTTGTTCTCCTTCGTTCTGCCCCAAGGAACTGGCCCATTTGAACTCTGATCGCGGCTGCTACGTCTACATGATGCAGAGCCCCTCGCGTCGAGCGTTGTACATTGGCGTCACCAGCAATCTTCAAGAGCATGTATACGAGCACAAGCAACATCTCCGCGAAGGTTTTTCTGCGACTTACAACACGATCAGGCTCGTTTACTTCGAACGATTCAGCGATATCCGTTCGGCCATCAATCGGGAAACGCAACTTAAGCATTGGCGTCGCGATAAGAAAGAGTGGCTGATTCAGTAGATGAACCCCAACTGGAGAGACTTGGCCGAAGATTGGGGACAACAGTTTCTACCAACTCCACCGATAACATAAGGTGGCTCGGCTTCGCTCGCCATGACATTCTAAGAAGATTCCTTTTGCCTATGATGCCGGAACTCAAACTCATCGAGTGTCCCCGCGACGCCTGGCAGGGGATGCCGGGGCGGATTTCCACCGACATTAAGGTGCAGTATCTGCGCGCGCTGATCGGCGCCGGATTCAAGCACATTGACGCGGTTTCGTTCGTCTCTCCCAAGGCGATCCCGCAGATGGCCGACAGCGAAGAGGTGCTGCGGCAACTGGACCCGCCCGACGACGTCGAGATTATCGGCATCGTGGTGAACGAAAAAGGCGCGGAGCGGGCAATCGCTACCGAGGCGGTGCGCACGCTGGGATTTCCCTACTCCATCTCTGAAACTTTTTTAAAGAAAAATCAGAACCAGAGTGCGGAGGAGAACGCCGAGCTGCTGGAAAAAATCGCCGAGAAGGCCTTCGATGCCGGGTTGGATGTTGTGGTCTACATCTCGATGGCATTCGGCAACCCATACGGCGATCCGTGGAGTGCGGACGAGGTTGTCGAAGCCGTGGGCCTGATCGCGGACATGGGTATCCGCTCGATTTCGCTGGCCGACACCGTCGGGCTCGCCACGCCGGGGCAAACGGCCGACCTGCTGGGCACGGTGATCGGCAGGTTCGATTACCTTGAGATCGGCGCGCACCTGCACAGCCGGCGCGACCAGGCCGTTGCCAGGGTGCTGGCGGCTTACGATGCCGGGGTCCGCCGCTTTGACTCGGCTATCGGCGGCCTTGGCGGATGTCCCTTCGCGCAGGACGCGCTGGTCGGCAACATCCCGACGGAACTGGTGCTGGAAGCACTCGCTCAACGCGTGAACGGCTTGCCCATCCGCAAGCCGCTCGAATCGGTGATGGCGATGAACGCCGACATCGCCGCCCGCTTTTCGGGCAGATAGTTAGCGGGTTGCTGAAAAACTCGTACCCGTGTCATCCCGAGGTCGCGCCGTTTTTGCGCGACTGAAGGATCTGCTTTACTTTTAGCGCGCACAAAAAGCAGATCCCTCGCTCCTCCACCCCAGCAACGGCAAAAGCGGCCATTGCCGGGGCCCCCGGCTGCGCTCGGGATGACACTCCCGGAGAACAGTTTTTCAGCAACCTGTTAGCGCTGTTTATCAGGTGAGTCCCTCAGGCGCTAAGGTAACGGCGCGGACCAGAGTTTCTGGTTTGCCTCGGCGGCGTCTGCGGTTAAACTGGCTCGGTTGAGAAAGTCGTCGCAAATCACCCTGGGATTGGTAGCCTCTGTCGCCATGGCTTTCACCTCTGGCTGCCGGCGGACGCAGGTGCAGAACTGCGTCGGTGCGGACAATCGCATCGTTAGCGACCAATTCTGCAACCAAGCCGACCAGCAGCGCAGGAACAACCCAAATATGTACTATCCCTACCGCTGGCTTTTTGGCGGCAGCAGTGGCGGCCACATTGGAGATAGCGTCCTCGGCGGCTCGACTTCGGCATGGCCGGGCGCCACGACGGTTCGCGGCAGCGGCGTGAGCAGCGGGGGCGTGAGCTTCGGGGGCTTTGGAAGCTCCATGGGAAGCTCCGGGACCGGATCGGGAGCGGGCGAGTGAAACGACAAACCATCGTGCCACGTTCGGACTGGCGGCAGAAGGTGGAGGCGCTCGGACTCGTATATCACTCGGCGAGCGCCGCCGGCGGAGACCTCAACCCGTACTGGGATGAGTCGGCTTATTATGTGTTCACGTCCGCCGAGATCGACCGGCTTGAGGCGGCCACCGCGCAGTTGCAGTCCATGTGCCTGGAAGCCGGGCAATCCATCATCGATCACGCGCGCTTTGCCGATCTGAAGATTCCGGCCACCGCGGTCGATGCCATCAAGAAAACCTGGAACGAAGAACCGCCGGCGCTCTACGGACGCTTCGATCTGGCCTACGATGGCCAGCAAATCAAGCTGCTCGAGTACAATGCCGACACCCCGACGGCGCTGCTGGAAGCCGCCGTCGTGCAATGGTTCTGGCTGCAAGAGCTGTTTCCCGAGGCCGACCAGTGGAACTCGATTCATGAAAAACTGATTGCCAAGTGGAAAGACCTGAAAGATTACGTCTCCGATCCCATCTATTTTGGACACGTCGATACCTGGGAAGACAACTTCACCGTCACCTACCTGCGCGATACGGCGGAGCAGGCGGGGCTGAAAACCGTCGACATCCTGATGCCGGACATCGGCTTCGACAGCAAAACATTCAGCTTTGTGGACGCGGGTGAACAGCCCATCAAGACGCTTTTTAAGCTCTATCCCTGGGAAATGTTGCTACGGGAAGAGTTCGGTCCCATGGCGCTGGACTTCATGCACAAGACGCAGTGGATCGAGCCGATCTGGAAGATGATGTTCTCCAACAAGGGTCTGCTGGCGATTCTTTGGGAGAAGTATCCTGACCACGAATTGCTGCTGCCCGCCTATCTCGATGGACCGCGCGGCATGAGCAACTACGTTCGCAAGCCGCTGCTCTCGCGCGAGGGGGCAAACATCCAAGTGGTGCAGGGAAACGAAAAAACGCAGACCTACGGCCCTTATGGCGGCGAGGGGTTCGTCTACCAGGCGGTGGCGCCAATCGCGGATTTCAACGGCAAGCGTCCCGTACTGGGCAGTTGGATGGTCGATCAGGACCCGGCCGGCATGGGGATTCGCGAGGCCGACGGACTGATCACCGATAATCTCAGCCGATTCGTGCCTCACCTGTTCCGCTAGAACGGGGGCAGCCGGGCGGAAGGAAGTTTCAAGAGCTGCTGAATATGGCAAGGGTGGCCCTGATTCTCGTTGCTTTGGTCGTCCTGCTGCGGATTTTGCTTTTGGTGAAATTAAAGCCGGAGGTAGCGACGCAGCGCTTCAGGCTTTCGACGATTCAGGTGCTCATCGCGGCCGCGATTGTCGGCGCCTATGCCGTTTTTGGCCCTAAAGTGGCGCTGGCAGCGCTATTGTCCGGTCTGGCCGCCATCATCTCTGTTTCGTTCCTTCCCAGCCAGAGGCGTCCGCGCTGAGCGGCTCAGCCGAGCGGGTGCGTTTCGGGAGAGCGCGTTCGTAGAGCACGTAGCTTTCCAACAAAATCGACCGAGGCTCTTGTGCTCCTTGCGCGTCTTTCGTAGCATCTAACCCACAAGAAACCGGCCTGCAAAGTTAGGTGATGAGTGGAATCCAGCTGCTGAACCGTAATTCTTGTGAACGGGAGCCCTACTCGAATGATGGTCTGGTGAGCCAGTCCCCAGTCGGATAGGCCTAAAGGACCACGGGGGGCACCCACGTCTTGAGATGGGTTCACAGACTCTCCACTCACACGGCCAAGCGGGTCGGTTTTGTTTTTGCCTTCTTGTGTATCCCAAGAACGATTATTCCCCAGCGTGTCACCCTGAGGTTGAGCCGTTTTGCGGGCGTCTGCGGGGTCCCCGGAAAGCCAGATTCCAGGCTTTCTGGGGTGCTCTGAGCCCGCAGGCAAAATCCTGAGCGTAGCGAAGGAACTCGGCGGAGCGACGTAAGGGTCCATGTATTTGTCTTTCCCGGCCTTCGGGTGATGCTCAGTGAAATGCATAGATCGTCACGTCGGTTCGCAAAAGCGGCGAACCTCCTCACGATGACACCCTCGGCGCGGGATACAGTATCTCTGGTACGGCTCTAACCTGCTGCGCCACCATTGCGTAGAACGGTTTCAGAGCAGGTGCATCCCGCAGCTCGCTAAACTGGTCTAGAATGAATGAAGGGTAATCCCCCAGGAACAATAAACGTGTATCCGCGTCTTTTCGATATTCATGGATTTGGTCTTCCCACTTACGGCCTGCTGGTTTCCATCGGAGTCATCGCCGGCCTGATGGTGGTTTTCAAAGTTTCCCGCCAGCAGGGGATGAATCCCGACCAGATGTGGAATCTGGGCGCGCTCGTCATTCTGGCAGGCATTCTCGGCGCCAAAGTGCTGCTGATCGTAGACGACTGGAGCTATTACTCGCGCAACCCGCGCGAAATCTTCAGCCTCAACGTGCTTCAATCCGGCGGAGTCTTCTCCGGAGGCCTGGTCGCAGCCATCCTGGTTGCCTTCTGGTACGTACGTAAGAATCATCTGCCTTTCCTGCGCACCTGCGACACCTTCGCCCCGGGCGTTGCCATCGGCCACGCCTTCGGGCGCGTGGGCTGCTTTGCCGCAGGCTGCTGCTATGGCAGGCCGACGAGCGAGCCTTGGGGAGTCACTTTCACCAGCCCCTTGGCCCATCAGTGGGTGGGAACGCCATTAGGAGTGAAGCTGCACCCAACAGAGCTTTACGAGATGGTCGTCGAGATCATCAACTTCCTGGTGCTCTACTGGCTGGTACGCCACAAAAAGTTTGAAGGCCAGGTGATCGGGCTGTACATGATTCTTTACGGCGTCGCCCGCTACTTCATCGAGTTCTTCCGCGGCGATCCGGGAAGGGGCGAGGTCTTTGGCGGTTTCATGAGCGGAACCCAACTGATTGCCTTGCTGATGGTTGTGGCCGGCGGCGTGCTCTGGGTGGTGCGCGCCTCGCTGCAACCCCCGCCACAGGCGAAGCCGTCTTCAGGTAAGGGTTCTAACCGCCCGGCGATTGCCACAGCCAGCCGCTAGGGCAGTTTCCCGGGAATTTTCTATTTGCGCGCAACGCGCCGCTTCGTTAGCTTTTCTGCAATGAAAGAAACCAAACGTGGGCGGAAATCCGTCCAGGCCGCCGGTACTCCACAACTCGCAACCGCCGAGCCGACGCCAACGCCGAGCGATCCGCTGGTGCGGATCGACGTCCTCTCCGAGGACGCCGGAGTGCGGCTCGACCAGTTCCTGGTGTCGCGCCTGCCCGAGGTGAGCCGCGTGCGCGTGCAGCAGTTGCTTGAACAGCGGAAAATCCTGCTGAACGGCAGCTCGGCCAAGCCTTCACTCAAACTCAAGGGCGGCGAGCGCATCGAGATTGTTGGACAGGTGCAGCCAGCGCCGTTGCGGGCGGTTGCTGAAGACATTCCCCTCGATGTCGCTTACGAGGACCGCGACGTGGCCGTCATCAACAAGCCGGCAGGCATGCTGGTGCACGCCGGGGCGGGCACGGGAGATGATCCCCGCAACCGGGGAACGCTGGTCAATGCGTTGCTGCACCGCTTCGGAGCGCTTTCAGAGGCGGGGGGAGATTTGCGTCCGGGAATCGTGCACCGGCTCGACAAGGACACCAGCGGCTTGCTCATCGTGGCCAAAAACGACCTTGCCCACCGCAAGTTGAGCGAACAGTTCTCGGGCCGCGAGATCGGCAAGCGCTACCTCGGGCTGGTGCATGGCTGGCCGAAGGCGGAGACGGGAACGGTTTCGGCGGCCATCGGCCGCGACCGCCTGCACCGCATGCGCATGACTACCCGTGGCACGCAAGGACGCCCGGCGGTGTCGCACTATAAGGTGCTGGAGCGCATCGCCTCTCCCTACGGCCGCTTCGCACTGCTGGAAGTGAAGATTGAAACCGGGCGCACGCACCAGATACGCGTTCACCTTTCTTCGATCGGCCATCCCATTGTCGGCGACACGCTTTACGGTGCGCCGCAGGCGCTTTCGCCCCATAGCTTGACGCGAGAATTGGCGGGATCGCCCATTTCGCTGCGTACGGAGGCAAAGAAAGCCCGCTCCAAGCCCGCTGCCGCGGAGCGCGTGCTGGCTTTGCCAAGAAATTTTCTACACTCCGCGGAAATCGAGTTTACCCACCCGCGCACCGGCAGGAGGTTGCGCTTCCAGGCTCCCCTGCCCGCGGATCTGGAGCAGTTTCTCCGCCGCCTGCGTCGATCTGACTCATCCTGAGGAAAGATGCGCCCCAAAGACCGCGCCCAGCCTCACAAAAGTAAAGGAACGGCAGCTCATATGCAGATATAATGCAACTTCCATGAAATTCTGGTGCTCTCTCGCATTCATATTTGCTCTTGCCGCCGCTGCGGTGTGCCAGAGCACGTACTCTCAAGGACCGGCCCCGCCGTCTCAGCAGACGCAGGACGCGGTGCAGAAGCCGCCAACCTCCGGCCCAGGGACGGGTAGCGGCGGAAGCGCCGCGGACTATAACGCGGATACCACCACGACCATCGTCAAAACCGTGAACGAAGTCAACCTGGTGTTCACGGTCACCGACAGGCACGGACACTTCATCAAGGACCTGAAACGCGACGACATCAAGGTCCTGGACGACAGCAAACCCGCCGCCATTTCCAGCTTCAGCAGTCAAACCGACCTGCCCTTGCGCGTCGGCCTGCTGATTGACGCCAGCAGTTCCATCCGCGACCGCTTCCGCTTCGAGCAGGAATCGGCAATCACCTTTCTGAATCAGATTATCCGTCCCTCGTCCGACGAGGCGTTTGTGCTTGGGTTCGATTCCGTCTCTGAAATAACGCAAGACTTCACGGACGACACCAACAAACTGGCGCATGGCATTCGCATGCTGCGTCCGGGCGGAGGCACGGCGCTGTTTGACGCCATCTACGAAGCTGCGAAATCCAAGCTGGCCACCGCGCAAGCCAAGGTTCCAACCCGGCGGGCAATCATCCTGCTCTCCGACGGCGAAGACAACCAAAGCCGCGTCACCCGCGAGCAAGCCATCGAGATGGCACAGCGTGCCGAGGTGATCATTTACGCCATCAGCACCAACATCAGCGGCATCAAGACCCGCGGCGACAAGGTGCTGGAGCGTTTTGCCGAAACCACCGGCGGCCGCGTCTTCTTTCCCACGAAACTGGATGAAGTAGCCCAGGCATTCAGCCAGATCCAGGACGAACTGCGCAGCCAGTACGCATTGGCCTATAAGCCGTTGGAGTTCATCGCCGACGGCCGCTTCCACACCATCGCCATCGAGTCCGGCAGAAAAGGATTGCGCATCCGCTCCCGCCGCGGGTATTACGCGCCCAAGCGGTGAGTCTGCACGCTAGAGCGGTTCCCTTATTGGTGTATCCAAAACTTCCCGAGGGAATGTCATGGCGACCGGAGCGCCAAGCGCTGGTGGCCGGAGCAGCCAGGCTGCGTACTCGGTATTACATTCGAAAAGCAAGAAGCTGTTCGGAGGCGGAGTGGAGCCACCCTTTGTTTTCGGCAGCAGAAACAAAAGGTGGCTCGACTTCGCTCGCCATGACAATCTGATATGCCGGGATATACCTACTGGGGAATCGCTCAAACGCATTACTCCCTGGGCGCGTAATAGCCCTTGCGCGCCTGCACCTTGTAATCCTCGGACTTGGTGTGGATTGTCACTTTGCGGAACGCCCCGTCGGCCTTTCGGTTGGCCGGTGTGTAGCCGATGTAGTACTGGCTGCGAAGCTCGTCGGAAACCTCTTCCAGAGCTTTTTTGAGCTTGTCGGGCTTGGTTCCGACCACAATCACTCGTCCGCCGGTCTCCTCGCAAAGGCGTCTCATCTCTCTATCGCCCCTGATAAATCTTGGATCGTAGACGAGTATCACGTAGACAATGGTGTCCGCCTTCTGCGCCGCCTCGATTGCCTGTCCAAGGGACGTCTGGCTGCCTTGGTCATCGCCGTCGGTGAAGATGATCATCGCCTTGCGCCCGACCTCGTGCTTCAGCTTTTCCTGCGAGACCAGGTAGATGGCATCGTAGAG
>JBEKBO010000159.1:0-8081 GCA_050015355.1 Candidatus Korobacteraceae bacterium
CTGACAATCATGGCCTCCGCTGAACCCGACAGCGACAACGAAAGATGGCTGGACGATTGAATGCGGTAGTTCGTAACCGACTGAGCTACCCCGAAGGCAATCATCAGCCAGCCAAAGATCTGGTCAAGTGCGTTCATCCGGGCTCCTGTCCTGCTGAAACGAAGTGTGGCGGTCCACCAGCGTCGGACAGAGATTCACTTTAGCCTACTTTTGCGCAACGTCAGCCAGGATGAATCGCTGGTTGTATTCCGGCGCTCTGGGTGCGGATATACGGGCCATGAGACCGCTCAGCGCTGCTCCGGGAGATGCCCTTCGTAAGCTTTTGGGCCGGTCGGTGAATCACACGAATTATCCCTTCAGTATTTCTGGGCTGCTCCGGAGATGGCGGTTAAAATGTTGGGGATCGGCCATCGCCTCATGTCACGAAAACACAAGCAAGGGAACATTCCAGCCAAGTCCGTCCCCGGAGCGAGTGGCGGGGAGCCGCCGGCGGCGAACGTCCTGCGAATTCGCGAGCTGATTGCCAGCCGGCATTCCAAAGCTGCGGTGGAACTCGCCAAGGAACTGCACAAGCACGCCGGCACGGCGGACACGGAAGCCTTGCTCCTCGATGCTTATCACTGTCGCATTGAGGATTTGCTGAGGCTGGGGATGGCCACTGAGGCCAAGCTGCTGCTGCAAATGGTAGGCGAGCGATTCCCTTCGTCGGGCTCGCGAACAGTGGACTTACAACGGGAAATTGCCGCAGTGGGCGGCAAACTTGACGAGATCGTGGCACCGCTACGAGACGCCAACCTCGCTCCGGAAGTTCGAGAACGGATCGAGACTTTCGTTCGCCAGCGAGTGCATGACCTGCCCGCATTGGCCGCGGTGTCGTCCTTGCCTCCGGAGCATCCTTTGTGCGAGGGTGCGGCGGCACTTGCCGCGGCGTTTCAGGCGGTGACGCGGGGACGAGTGGACGATCAGGTTGTGGCCTTGTCCCAGGTGTCCCGCCGCAGCCCCCTGGCTCCGTGGAAAGCTCTGATTCGGGCGATCGCCAGCTTCTATCGGCGGGAAGATGACGCTTGCCGAAAATGGCTGCAGGCGGTGCCGGAGGACGCTGTAGCCGCCCGCCTGATTCCGCCGCTCGCGGCGATGTTGGGGACGAGTGCCACATCCGAGTTCACCGCTGCCGAGCAACGACTCGTGAGCGTAGTTGGAGACGGGAATGCGGCTCTGCGCCCCGCCCTGGCGGCATTGGAAAAAGCGTTGGCGGCGAAAAAGCGCAAACCGTTGCTAGAAGCGGCACGAGCCGCAGTCGCAATTTGCGCCCAATGCTGTCCCGGAATTCGCGAGCGGCTGCGCCAGCATATCGTAGTCCGCGCTCTGGCGCGCGGCGTCTCGCGCAACGAGATTTGTTCAGCGATCGGCGGTACACCTCGTGAGGATGCCTACTTCTGGAGATTGCTGGCGCGAAGTTTCGAGCACCACCCGGCTCCGGACCTCGTGGCGGAAGCGCTGTTTCATTGGGAACGCTTCCGGCGGGAAGCAATCCGGGAGAAATGGTTCGTCGCGGGCAGCCTGGAGGATGGCGTCCTCTCTTTGCACATGGCGCAGATCGCCGAGCGATTGCCGTCCGATTTTCCCGACGAATTTGAAGATGTGCGGCCTCTCCGCCGGGATCACAGCGTTGGGGAATTGGGAGGCGAGGAGCTGCGTTCTCCCGAGATGTTGTACGAGCGGGCCTGCCGGGCCGATCCGCATCCGGACGCGTTTCAGTCGTGGCTCAATTGGGCGGACAAACAGCGGAGCTGGAAGGCCGCCGATAGCGTTGCGGAGCTTTGGCGGACAGCCCGGCCCGGAGAGACAAAACCTCTGCTCTACCTGATGGAATCCGCCGAAAAGCGTGGGGCTTATCGGAAGTCGCTCAAGCATCTGGAAGACGCGGAAGAACTCGACCGGCTCAACCCCGAGGTTCGCCGAGCCAAACTGCGGCTGCTGCTTTCTGCGGCCATACGCCATCTGAGACAACGAAAGACTCACCTGGCGATGGCGGAAATCGAGCACATAGAAGCTTTGCCGGAAGTGCGGGCAGGCGAGAGTGCCGCGTTGGCAACTGCGCTGCGCCTCATCTGCGCCGTGCTCGACGGGGATATGGCCGGGATGCAACGGCAGCGCGAGGGGCTAAAGGCATTGCTGGGCAGTGTCGTGCCGGCTTTCGTCTTGACGAATGGTCTGGCGCAAGCCGCGAACCTGGCTTGCAAGGTTGAACTGGTGCCGCTCAAGGTTTCCGGGTTTTCCGCCGTGGATCTGCTATCGGGAGTGACCCGGGCCGGCGCCTTGGGCGATTCGACAGGGCTGCCGTTGCCGCTGCCTTCAGGCTGGGAAAAACATCTGCTTGCCGCCTTGGGTCAGCCCGACTGCCCCACGGACATCACGCAACTGCTGGTGCTTGGCGAAGCGGCTTTGCGGAGCGAATCCCCAAAGCTGGCGTATGCCGTATCCGCCGTGGGCCTGGCCAATGGCGCGGCCGATGCCAGATTCCTGTTCCTTCGCGGTCGGGCATTGCCTCCCTGGCCAGCCCAGCGGCGGGAGGGATGTTTATCGGCTGCGCTGGAGATTGCAAGGCGCGAGCGAAACATGGAACTGGCGGGGAAGATCCTCGATCACATGCGCAACAATGATGATCGCTATTGGGGCGGGGGCTTCGTAGAGGATTCGGCTTCCGCTAACCGTCCGATGGCCCTGGATTTGCTAAATGAAATCCTGGAAGAAGAGCGGGCGGAAAAGCAGCTTCCCGTCCCTGGACGCAGCCATCCTCCCAAGTATGGCTCCAAGCTCGGACCTCCCGATTGTGACTGCCCCAATTGTCGCGCCCGGCGCGGTGAACCCGAGAGCGACTGGGGCGATGACGACGAGGATGATTGGAACGAGAATGACTTCGCTGAGGACGACGAACTCGACGAAGAATCTCTTGCGACTTTTTCACAGACCTTGAACCGGTTCGAGGACTTCCTGGATGCGCTTCCTCCCAGGATTGCACGGAAAGTGGAAGAGGCGATTGCCCGCGGAGAGCCGCCTGAGGTTGCGGCATCCAGAATCTTCGGAAATCTTTCGCCGGAAATGCAACCGTCCAGGCCAGATCGCAAGGCGAAGAAACGAACCGGAAAGCTTCCGTCTCCGGAGCAGCGCAGTTTATTCTAAAGTATAGAAATGAACCGACCAACGTACCAGTCCTCCGATCCGCACGCCGTGCTTGGCGTCGGTCCGGAAGCCGACGACGAACAGATTCGCGCTGCCTATCTGCGCAAGCTCAAGGAGTATCCGCCGGATCGCTCTCCCGCGGAGTTCGAGCGCGTGCGCGATGCCTATGAACTGTTGCGCGACCGGCGCCGGCGCTCGCAGCACACGCTGTTCTCGTGCGACCCGGAGGCCTCTTTGGAATCCCTCCTGGATGGCACCTCCGGCGAGAGGAAGTACGCCGGACCCGAGCCGTGGCTGGCGGTACTCAAGGAAATGAAGTAGACGACGAATGGAAACGGATACCCATGGCCCCTCCGGGAGGTTCTCTCCAGAAGAGCGCGAGCGCCTCGTGCGTGGCTTCGAGACTTGGCTTGATAATGCCCTGGCCGGCGAGTCGCCGCCCTCGGGGTTGACTGCCGAGTTGCTTTCCGCGCTCGAAGCCGGCGATCCGCTTCCGCCCGTTGATGGCGGCTGCGATCTCTATTCCCTGTGGTCTGCCATGACCACTCTCACCCAGGAAGTCAGGCTGCAAGGCCGGACGTTCAAGCAGTTGAACGATACCCTGTTCCGAAGCCTGGAGGCCGAGGGGCGGCGGAACGCGGGTCAGGCTGCCGGCGAGTCGTCTCGCGAAGTGCCGCGCAACGCACAGGTGCGGAAGCGGGAGATCGACATTCTACTCGATCTGCGCGATCGGGTGGGACGCGGACAAAGTGCCGCACAGGGCGCCGCCGAGGAACTGGCTCCTTCCCGTCTGCCGCGACTGGCGCGCTGGCTGGGAGTTGGCGCAAGCTACGCGCGGCATGCGCAGGAAATCCTCGCTGCGCTCTCCCAGGGTTACAGCCTCACCCTGGAACATCTCGATCAGGCGCTGCTGGATCTCCATGTCAGAGTGATCGTGTGCGAGGGACAAAGCTTCGATCCGCAGCGCATGACGGCGATCGAGATCGAAGAGACGAACGCCGTGCCCGAAGGAACGGTCGTGGAGATCTACCGGAACGGCTACGAGTGGGAAGGCGAAGTTTACCGTCCGGCTCAGGTAAAAGTGACTCGACCGCAAAAAAGGGACGCATAATGAGCGAAATGATTGTGGGCATCGATCTGGGAACCAGCAACTCCGAGGTAGCGGCTTTTACCGAGGGCAAGGTTCAGGTGCTGGGCCCTGGCAAGAGCAAACTTCTGCCTTCCGTGGTCGGGCTCTCTCCGTCCGGCGAATTGTTGGTGGGGGAAGCTGCCCGCAACCAGTTGGTGTTGTATCCGGAACGCACCGTCCGCAGCATCAAGCGCAAGATGGGCAGCAGCGAGACGGTTTCGCTAGGCGACCGCCAGTTTTCGCCGCCTGAGATCTCGGCGCTGATTCTACGCGAACTCGCCACCTGGGCCGGCCGCCAACTCCAACAACCAATCGAAAAAGCCGTCATCACGGTTCCCGCTTACTTTTCGGACGCACAACGGCAGGCCACGCGAGAAGCGGCGAAACTGGCGGGCCTGGAAGCGGTACGCATCCTAAACGAACCGACGGCGGCGAGTCTGGCGTATGGAGAAGGCAGCCGGCACAACGCCCTGGTGTATGACCTGGGCGGCGGGACGTTCGACGTCTCCATTGTGGCCTTGGAAGGGGATGTTACCGAGGTGCTCGCCAGTCACGGCAATAATCACCTGGGCGGCGATGACTTCAACGATCTGCTGGCCGAGCATTTGCTCTCGGCGTTTCAGAGCAAGCATGGCATCGATCTGCGAAACCAACATCCGGTGGCCCGGGCACGCCTCTGGTGGGCGGCTGAAGAGGCGAAACGCCGATTGAGTTTCGAGCCCGAGACGACGGTGCGCGAAGAAGCGCTGGTCACGGTCAACGGCAAGCCCCTGCATCTCGAAGTGGAGATCACGCGCGAACGCTATGAGAGCATGATTCGTCCGCTGCTGGAACAAACGTTGGAGAGCGTATCGAAGGCGTTGGCGGACGCCCGCAAAGGTCCCTCGGACCTGGATGCCATTCTGCTGGTCGGCGGTTCCACGCGCACCCCGCTGATCGCCCAGATGCTCAAGGAACGCACCAACCTAACTCCGCGGGAAGAGATTCATCCCGACCTGTGCGTTGCTTTGGGGGCCGGCGTGCTGGCCTCGCGACTAGGTGGCCATGAGGTGGAGCGGGTGCTGGTCGACGTTTCGCCGTATTCATTTGGCATTTCCTATCTCGGAGAACGCGGCGGCATTCCTTATCCCCATTGCTACAAACCGATCCTCCGGCGCAACAGTCCTTTGCCCATTACCCGCACTGAGCGCTTTTATACCAGCCATCCGTACCAGGAGGAAGTGGAGATCTGCGTGTATGAGGGGGAGGATGAGGATGCGCTGCGCGATATTCTGGTTGGCGATTTCCACGTCAAAGGACTTACTCCGGTAAGAGAAGAGAACGAAGTGCTCTGCCGGATGAGCCTGGACCTGGACGGGATCCTGCACGTTACCGCCATCGAAAAGCGCTCTGGCCTGTCCAAGCACATCACCATTGCCCGCGCCTTGGAGACCAAGAGCGAAGTCGAAATTGCCGCCGCCCGCAAACGCCTGGAGGCCCTCTATTCCACCTGGGAGAGCGAGGAAGAAGGCGCGGACGAAAAAGAGGAAGGCGAAGACGAAGAAACGATTGCAAACGAGCATTCGCTGCAAGCCCTCCCGGCGCCGTCCGAAAGTTCCATGGAGGAGGACACTTGGAGCGAACTCGCCAGCGAGGGAAAGCAACTGATCGACCGATCCCGTCGGTTGCTTGAGCAGATGCACGAAGAGGATCGCGAAGAAGCGATCGACTTGAACGCGCAAATCGAATCTGCACTCGGCGAAAACGATGCCGCCGCACTCAAGCAGGCGGCACACGATCTGCGCGAGTTGTTGTTCTTCGTAGAGGGCCGCGCATGAGCGGCGAAAACGGGCTCTGCTGTCCCGTCTGCAAGGCCCGATTTCGCGGCGCGGGGGAATGTTCGCGCTGCGGTGCCGATCTTACAGCGCTGATGCTGCTGGCGGCACACGCCTACGCCTTGCGCCAAGCGGCCCGGCAAGCACTTGAGTCGGGCGACGCGCAGACCGCCCTGGTGTCCGCCCGGGCGGCTCAAGGCTTGCATTCGACGGCGGAAGGTTGGCTTCTTCAGTTTGCCTGTGGACTGTAACCAGGAGATAGCTGCCCAAGTGTTTTCGGTAATCTGCGTGCTGTGGTTAACGAGGAGACAAGTCGGTAGATGGGCAGGGCGCCTTGCCGCGTGGTACTGTTGGCGATATCGGGAATCAGCAGGTCGAATGCAGCTCGAAAACGGGGCGGTCAACGTGGGGCAATATAGGGTCTCGGCGAAAAGCAACAACCTCGATCACGCACAGTTTTTCGCTACCGGAGTGAAATACCATTTCCTCCAGACCTTATAAACCTTAAGAGACCTCATGACGGTCTTCCCAGTATTTTCGAAAAAAATGTCTCTTGATCAGGTTTGGGTCTATTCCCTTTAAATTTCTGTAAATGAAAATAAAGAACAGAGAAATAGAGAATAGAGAATAGAGAAGAGGTAGGGGAACGCTTCAAACCCTATCCACATTCAAATGGCTGGAGGAGGGTGGCCCGCAGGAGCCACGGTGCAGTACCGGCTCGCGATGAAGCGAATGCGTGCCAGTTATTCGAACTTTGCGCCCAGAGTCGATTACAGGCGGGGGCGACCCTCGCTCCATGGTTCCGGTGCGGCTGGCCGGTGCGGAGGTCACTGAGGCTTTTTGCACCAAGCTGGCGGGGATGTCCTGACCCCTTAGCGTCCGCAAAGCAAGAACGGAACTTGCGAGTCAGTTCTTTTCATGATCCGCCGCTCGTGCTGTTCCGGTCAATATTCCAGCGGTTAGCCGGGATGGCAGAATTTTAAGTAACCACCATGAAGCTCTATTTTCGTGGTGATCGTGCTGCGGTTTCTGCGGCCGAGTCGGGGTTCATGCTGCACGCCAAGTACCGGGCAAGTTTCTGGCCAGAGATGCCTTTTGGGGTAACCTAAAAGGTCTATGCTACCTGAGGAAGCCAAAAGGATAGCGGATCATCAGCGCCGCCGTTTCAACGAACTGGTGGATGTCTTTGATCAGCCACAGCCACTAGAAGTGATGGCAAGCCTGCGGGAGATTGTTTCTTCGGCCGGATTGCGTTCCGGCGAGATCGTTCTGGATGTCGGAACAGGAGTCGGGGTCCTGATCCCCTTGATTCAGTCCTACCAGCCGGGTGCGGTGTTGGCTTGCGACGTGGCCGAAAAGATGTTGCAGCGGGTTCAGGAAAAATACCCAGCAGTCCGCACTTACCATGCCGATATCGCTTCGCTGGACTTGGCCTCCACCAGCTTGGACGCCATCTTCATGAATGGCATGTTCGGGAATATTGCAGATAAACCAGCCGCCTGCCGAAATGCGGCACGCATACTCCAGTCAGGCGGGCGTCTTGTGGTCAGCCATCCCGAAGGCCGGGCCTTCGTGGATCAGTTACGAGCCAGCAGCGATCTGTTTATTGAATCACTTCCCGCCAGAGATGCATTTAATGCTCTCCTTGAGCCGCTGGGGTTGAAAGTAATGGCGTATCGGGATGAACCCAAGCTGTATCTCATGGTGGTCGCAATGTCTACCGGGATTTCTTGCTATGTGTGGGGACATAACGAAAAAGGCGGATGCAGCGATCAAGGAACAGGCTTCGATGGGCATACATTAAGGCTCTGCGCTAGGTCGAGTCGCTGCAATTGTTGAGAAATTGATTGGATAAGGACGAAGGCTTCTAGCGACCTGTATGTTCATTGTTTGAGGAACAAGAGCATCCGGGTCAGGAGAAGCCTTCATGACTATTGTAGGGTGTGATTTCCATC
>JBEKBO010000160.1:0-8061 GCA_050015355.1 Candidatus Korobacteraceae bacterium
CGACAGCCCAAATGATTCCTGCCTCGTTTGCGGAAGCCACTCGCTTTTCAGTTTGTCACGCGTCTTGGGTGGCTCGCTTCCAGCGCAAAGGACGCGGTTGGTTCAAGTCGAGGCACGGGAGCGTAATCCTGCAACATCGTCTTTCTCACTGACATGCCGTACTCCCCGTAGGCGGTTTCGCCGCAGGATGTTTCCGCGTGAGTTGTCCCGTCCACGGTCGTAGTCCTCTGGACAACATGGACAAAACCCTCAACTGACGCGAGGTTTCAATCTGCCGACTTCTTCGGCTCAACCTCTCGCGTTTGGGCGACGGGAACTCGCACCGTCCGGCCTACCACAGGACGCACCCAAGCCCATGTGCGGTCGGACTTCTCCAGATAACCAACCCTCCAAAATCCCCCACGCTCATCGAAGTACTGCACGGCGACAGCATTCATAATCCCGCTCCTGATCCGGCAGCGCCGGAATGTGGAACTGTCTTCCACTGTATAGTCCATTTCACCCACAAAAATGTTTAGCAGGCATATACCCGCCTCGGCGGAATGCGAACGGACGCACACCCTCAAACCGTGCGGTGCGCCCTTCGAATCGTGAATTCGGGTAGTGTCCTAATTTGAGTTTTCTTCAATTACCTTTGTAACGGGCTGCTTCGCGCCAATGTGCGGCAGCGGCGGATTGACTTGACCCTTTCGTCTCAATCCGCCCTCCCATGTACTCGCCTACGGCAATCCAAACTGTTTTCGATTTTTGATAAACGCTGATTTCGTAGGGTTTATCCCAGACTATCACTGTGGTTTTTTGGGTCATTTTGGGTTCCACCGTCCTATCGGCATTCTGCACGGAATCTACGGAATTTTCATTTCTGATTTCCTCGATTGCTGACGGCTGTCGGCCACTGCGCATCAATCTTCTGCATGATCCGCTCTGCCCATTGAACCGCAGCGGCGACCATGGCGTCAGTTCGGGGACTGCCCTGCGAGCCGCCAAATAAATCCTCCGCCGTTTTCAGGTGACGAGCGACGAGGATTCCCGCAACGATTGCCAGCACTCGTTTTCTGCCCTCGTCCATGGAATTCGACCATTCCCAAGGCAAACTATTCGAGATTCTGCGATATGTTACTTTCTTGGTTCCGCCTTATTGACATTGCGCCTGTGCCTGCGCACGCCAACCAAGGGAAGCCAATTCTGCCTCTGTGAAAAAGAAAAGCTGGATTCCAATGGCGTGAGCTTGCAAGAGGAAGTCTATCACTTTCGCTTTTTGTTCGCTATAGAGAAAATGCACGGCGCAAGGGGGCAATGCGGGGCTCTGGCTGGTTGCGACCGTCGCCCAGAATGGACGGCAGGGTGGTGCAAAAAGGTCTGCGCAGACTGCGGAACGGCGGGTGGGGCGACAACCCTCACAACAGGGAAGTGAGCACGCCAACCGTGGGACTATTTGGGACTACTTTCTCGCTTCACACCCCATGAAAATTTGCCATCAATACTGGTTTTTTGAAATTGAGTATTTGTCCCTAAGTTCTTGACAACAGGCGATTTTCCCAGTATTGTTGCGGAAAGTTTGATGCATCCGAGAGTTTCCCGGTAGCGCTACCAGCTACCTGCCGTTATCTCCTGATATTTCCTGCACTTGCTCGCAACCCTCGCAGAAGTCCCAAACACGTCGTCTTCAATCGTGTGACACAGTAGGGGCACAGACGGGGCACAATTTGGGCACAGTCCTCTACCCCACCTACGGCGCGGAATTCCGATCTTGCCCCACTCAAAACAACAGTGGAGGAACAGTGGCGGCTGTTAGGCCCAGAGACGCCGAACGCGGAGAGTACGCGCGTGTGGCGGGAACGGCCTTTGGACTTCTCCTTCTTGGAGGAAACATCTTCGGCCTGACCGCACCTATCATCACCGGCTACATCGTGAAGACCGCCGGCAGCTTCAGCAGTGCATTCGCGCTTGCTGGTGCCGTGGCTTTGATTGGAGTTGTGGTCTCGTTCACTATGACGCGGCGGCCTATCTACGGCTCTCTGCCGGATGGCGTTGCTGTGCCGGTCGCAATCGGCCACTGAGGGCGGTGACGACTTCAGCATTGCGACATGGCTGACTTGAGTTTCGGGGGACAACATGGACCGGCTCATGGCGTTTCCGGTTCCAAACATCTGTCAATGCTCTAGCCGATCTCGGCGGCTATGGCGTCGCTGTTGTCAGCCTCTGCAACAACCCGGACCTCTCTACTCCGTCAGGCCGGCCGATGTTCCAGAACGGCCGAGTTCGAACGCACGCCGTTGATTCCGAAAAATGCGGGCCTTATGGTGCTTTGTGGAGCGACTGAGTGCCGCTGATTCTGGATGAGACTTTCTCAAAAAACCCCGCGCGGCAGGCTTATAATGGCCGGGAATCAGCCACATCGAATCCACACCATTAGATAGAGAATTGCTCGGTCGGGTGTGGACCGGAGTACGTTGAGCTTTCGCCGGGTGTGAAATCCGAAGAACCGCCTTGCGAAACGACTGCATCTGGCGACCGTGAAATCTGTACGCAACGCACTCTTGGGTTGCATCGGTCGGAGACAAGAGAACTGCTCTGTTTATTGCATAGGGAGCCTCAATGAACGCATTCTCTTTTCGGGATACGGCAATCATCCTGTCGATGGTTATCGTATATATCGTGGTAACCACATGGTTGACCATTAAGTTGCGAAGCAAAACGAACGATCAGTTCATGGTGGCATCACGGGCGCTGCCCGCGGCGTTGGTCGGAATGCTGCTGATGTCCGAGTTTATTGGAACTCCGGCGACAGTGGGCACCGCACAGCAAGCGTTCAAATCAGGCATGGCGACTGCGTGGGCAATCCTGACAGCGTCGATCGGCTTCATGCTGGTCGGCATTTTCCTGGCTCGCAGACTGTACCGGTCCGGAGATTTTACGATCTCGGGATTGATCGCCAGCAAATATGGCGATACCGCAAGGCTGGTAGTCTCTCTGGTCATGGCATACGCGTTGTTTGTGGTTAACGTCAACAACTATGTCAGTGGCGCCGCCGCATTATCTACCGTACTCAAAGTATCGCTGCCCGTGGCGGCGGTGGTGACGGCTGTCATCAGCACCTTCTACTACACGCTGGGCGGGCTGAAGGGCGTGGCTTACGTCACGGTGATCCATGGGACCGTGAAGTACCTGGGAGTGGTGATTGCGGCGGTAATTGCGTACCGGCTGAGTGGAGGCGTGGCTCCAATGGTGCAAAATCTTCCGCATCAATATTTCAGTTGGGATGGAACGATTGGCGGACCGACCATCATGGCTTGGCTCATTGGGAACGCCGGCGCGCTTTTTTCAACTCAGATGGTGGTACAAGCAGTGGCGGCGACCAAGAATCCGGAGTCGGCCAGGAATTCCACTTTCTATGCGGCCGCCCTCTGTATTCCGATCGGCATAATGGCGGCGTTCATAGGAGTTGCGGCAAAGCATCTTTACCCTGGCCTGAACAGCATTTACGCCTTTCCGATATTTATCCAAAAGACGAACGTATTCTGGGGCGGGATCATAACTACAGCGATCGTTGCGTCGATTTTCGCCAATGTGGCCACGGTGGCCTTGGCGATCACTTCTCTTCTCATCAAGGATTTCTACGTGCCGTACTTTCATCCCGGCGCGGAAAGGCAGTTGCGAATGACCCGGTATGCCTCGGTCGTAGTGGGGTTCTTGCCCCTGCCTTTCGTGTTGATGGTGCCGTCCATCCTGAAAACCCAGTTTTTTACCCGAGGGCTGCGCACGGCAATCACGATGATCGCATTGGCCGGTCTCTACTTTCCGTTCTTCAGCAGCAGCACGGGCGCGACCGTTGGGCTTATCGCAGCCACGGTCGCGACGTCCGTCTGGTTTTTCCTTGGAAATCCGTTCGGGATTGATAACATCTACATCGCGGTAGTTACCCCGATCATCGTCATGGCGATTGACCACCTGCACGGATCAGGCAAACCCAAGCCCGAAATTGCGGTTACGCAAGGACAGTAGTTTGAGGGCGCACACGCACGAGGTGCTCGGATATCCATAGTTGCTGTAACTCCAGATTGGGGAGGCGAACGCAAGGTCAGCAAATGGGAAACATGGAAAATAGCACAGCGGCTCCGACTGGCCGCATCGATTGCCAGAGCCACCTGTATTCCGAAGAATTCCTGGCGCTATTGGAAAAACGTACGGAGACCCCTTATGTGATTCGCGAAGGTCAGGAGCGTTACGTCATCGTTCACGAATGGCGCCGGCGGCTCATGCCCAAGCACTGCGATGTGGCGGCCAAACTGGCGGATATGGATCGAGCCGGCATCGAGATGACGGCGCTAAGCATCAACGACCCGGGGCCGGAGTATTTTGGGAAAGACTCCGCCGCCATGGCGGTTCTGCTGAACGATTTCATCGCCGACGTGGTGCAGTGCTATCCGCGACGCTTCTTCGGCCTGGCGACCCTGCCCTTCGACTCTCCCGAATCGATGCTCAAGGAGTTCGATCGCGCCACCGGGAAGTTGGGCATGAAGGGAATCCTGCTTTATTCCAACCTCAACGGTCAGTACCCCGACGAGGAGCCGTTCCGCCCGCTGTTTGCCGAAGCCGAGCGGCGCGGCATTCCCATCCTGCTGCATCCGGCTTATCCGATGACCTATCCTGTCATGCGAAAGTACGAGATGCTGGGCGGCCTGGGGTTGATGTTCGATACAACAATTGCGCTTTGCCGCCTGATTCTCGGCGGCGTCCTGGAGCAGCATCCGAATCTCAAGCTGGTCTGCCCTCACGTGGGAGGAGCGCTGCCGTATCTGATCGGCCGCATCGACCATCAAACCATGGTGCTCAAGCGCGGCGCCGACCACATTCGCCAGGCACCCAGCGAGTATCTGAAACGGGTGTGGCTCGATACGGTTACGCCCATCGCGCTCGGCATTGGCTACGCGCACGAGTTCGCGGGAGCTGACAAGCTACTCTATGGCAGCGATCACCCTTGGGTCGATCCGCAGCTCGTCATTGACAGAATCGAGAGCCAGAACTTTTCGGCGGCCGACCGCGCGAGAATCTACGCCCGGAACGCCCGGGAGCTTTTCAACCTATGACCCCGGACCGTCACGCGCAGCGCACCGCCGAGTCTGGGGGCGTGCCGGTGCGGCGCTTCGCCATTTGCAGCGAGACGTTTGCCGGCATGAGTTTCCGCGAAGCCTGCCAGGCTGCGCAACGGGCAGGGTATGCGGGCATCGAGATCGAGCCGGCGCATTTGGCGGCGGACCCCGCCGCGCTCACCTCTGCGCAGCGGCGCGAGATCCGGAGGATGATGGATGACGAGGGGCTCGGGTACGTGGGCGTTCATTCGTTTCTGAAGGCTCCGCCGGGCCTCCACCTGACGACGCCGGACCTCTCTGTTCGTCAACGGACATGGGACTATTTTGCCCGCTTGATCGATCTGGCCGCGGAGCTTGGCAAGCAGCCGGTCATGGTGTTGGGTTCTGGAAAACAGCGCCAAGCCATTAATGGCTCCACGCCCGAAGATGCGGTGGCACGGCTCACCGAGGGGCTCCATAGGGTGGCTCCGGCGGCCGAGAAGGCCGGCGTTTGCATACTCATGGAGCCTCTGGCACCCCATCTTTGCAACGTCGTCCACACGCTGGCAGAGGCGATGAGCATCGTGCGCGCCGTAGACAGCCCGGCGGTGCAGACGATTTTGGACACGCATAATACCGCGGCCGAGCAACAGCCGCTCGAGGTTCTCATCCGGCAGTACTTGCCCTGGATCAGGCACGTGCACCTGAACGAGATGGATGGCGGGCCTCCCGGTGCCGGCCAATTTCCGTTTGCCACGGTATTGCGCGCCTTGAATGAGCTCAACTATTCAGGCTGGCTGTCGGTGGAGGTGTTCGATTGCAAAGCAGACGGCGCGGCCGTAGCGCGGCTCGCCAGGGAGCATTTAACCGGAGCGGCTGAGCCCATACGGGATTAACGAAAAAGCAGGGGTTTCAACCTGCCCAGGAGAACAACATGAAAAAGAAATTGAGTGGTGTAATCTCGGCGATTCAGATTCCCTTGCGGGACGACTATTCGGTCAACGAAAGCGAGCTGCGAAGCTACGTTGATTGGCAGATTTCTCAGCCGGGAATTACCGGTGTGATGGTCAATGGCCATGCCGGCGAAGTCTACGGCTTCAACCGGGCGGAACGGAAGCAGATCACCAGCATTGTGGCGGATCAGGCTGCCAAACGCGTGAAGGTCATTTCCGGCATAAGCTTGGAAGGCACGTTTGAGGCTATGGAGCACGCCAAAGATGTGCAGGATGCCGGCGCTGACGCCGTGTTGGTTATGCCGCCCCACAACTGGCTCAGGTTCGGAGCAAGTCTGAAGACGGTCTATCATTTCTTTAACAGCATTGCCTCCGCGATCAGTATCGACATGGTCGTCCATCTTTACCCCCACGCGACCAAAGCCTTCTATCCGGTTGAAACCTTGTTGGAACTCGCGAAGATTCCGAATGTCGCCGCCATCAAGATGGGCACGCGGCAAATGTCGGTCTATGAGCGCGATGTGATAATTCTTCGGGAGAAGGCCCCGCATTTGAGCCTGCTCACCTGCCACGATGAGTACCTGCTGGCTTCATTGCTGCCGAAGATGGATGGGGCCTTGATCGGCTTCGCCGCCCTGGCGCCTGAGCTCATGACCGCTTTGTTCGAAGCCGTGGAGCGGGAAGATTTGCACGCCGCCAGAATGATCAACGACGAAATCACCTCACTGAAAGCTGCGGTTTACGGCGTCGGCGACACTTCGGGCGAGGCTCATGCATGCATGAAGGAAGCGCTGGTACGGCGCGGCCTTTTCAGTTCCGGACTGATGCGGCTTCCGGTTTTGCCCATCAGCGAGCAAGACAAGCGCAGGATTGCGGAAGCCATCGCGAACGCCCGGTTCAATGTCAAGACGGACAGCCGCACCGTTCGCAGCGGAGCGTAGAGCTTCATCATCCCGCTCACTGTTTCCCTGATTCCGATTTCCCGCGCGAGCATTGACGCTGCCCTGCGGAAAGCGCAAGCGAAGGGCCGGAGGCTGGGACGGCCCCGTCGTCTCGCGATGCCCTTTGACTACGGATTCACAGCCAGCGTAGAGAGCCCGCCGCCCGCGGCCACCGCCCGCCGCGGAGGGTGTCGACAAAACCGAGATATTTGTCAGAAACAGTGAAATTGAAGTCGCGATTTCATATCGGTCGGACACATACGCCCGAACAGGGCGTCGCGCGGTTCGCGTCCTTCAGATGAGCACCGAGTGCGCCCAAGGTGCCAACCTCACACGCTGGCCGCCGCCCGAGCGGGCGCGGAGTATCGGTGCTTCAGCGGCACATCCGGCTTGATGAATATCCAGATTACGGCCCCAACAATCGCTGCCGCCGCGGTGGCCATAATGGCGGCCTGCCAGCCGTACCGGGTGACCACCCAACCGGTAATGAGCGGCGCAGCGGCGCCAACTACGTTGCCACAGAAGTTCATCCAGCCGGAGACGGTTCCCGCGAATTTCCCAGCCACGTCGGCGCAGATTGTCCAGGAGGCATTCATGGTGGCACCGAGGGACGCGAGTGCGAAGCTCAACCACAGGATAGTTGCCCCCTTACCCTCGGCGACCGCCGTCAGATACAAGCAGCCGCAACAGAGCAGCAACCCTAATCCGCCGAACCAGGCTCGGGACTTGGCCCCGGCCCATCCCTTACCAATCAGGAAGTCGCTGAGCACCCCGCAGAAAATGTTTCCCAGAGCGTAGGCCAGCTCTGGCACAGCCGCGGCAAAGCCCATTTGCTTCAGCGAGAAGCGATGAGCTTCGAGCAGGTACACGGGTAACCAGGCAAGGAATACGTAGTTGATATAAATAGCAGCCGTGAACTGTCCGCCGATGGCCCAGAACTGGCCGGAACGGAAGAAGTCTTTCCACGGCGGCATCACCTTCGTGTTGTCTCTCGATAGCTGCCCCTCGTTGATATGCTCCAGCTCCGCCCGGTTCACAAATCTACTTTCGTGCGGATAATTCGTGAGCAGAAGGTAGTAGGCGATGGCTATGACG
>JBEKBO010000161.1:0-7999 GCA_050015355.1 Candidatus Korobacteraceae bacterium
CCTTTTGTTTTCAATTTCCAGACAAAAGGTTCCTCCACTTCGCCGCGCTTTGCGCGGCTCCGGTCGGAATGACATTCTTCAATTTTTTGATCCGGATACATCAATTCTGGTTCTGCTCTAGACCGGATTCGCGGAAGGTGTACCCCGCGAAGCAGCCGGGCTTCTGAGTCCGGCGGTGATAGCTCCGTGTACAGCTACTTTGGCACCGCGCTAGAACAGCCGTTCCTGCCGGCGCATATTGCCGAACGTTCCTATGTTGGCCAGGGTAAGGGCGAAGCGGAACTCGTTCTCGTTGCGAACCGATCCGATGGTGGTTGAGCCGAGCGTGAAGCGGCGGTATTCGAAGCTGAATCCGCAGCAGTCCCAGTTGTAGCTGGTCTGCGCGGCTGCATATTGCAAATAATTGAAGTGTTCGTCGATTCCGAAGCTGACGCCGGCGCTCGGACCTTGCTTGTTGGGGTGTCCATAGCCGAGAAGGATGCGGTACTGGTTAAAATCCGGCGGCGGGGTAACCCCGGAAGAATCAGGCGTAAGTATGCCCGGTATGCGGAAGAACACGTGGCTTCCGCCGATGAAGATGTCTCCGATTCGGTAATCGACGAATGCGGTGCTGGCGTTGATTTCTCCCAGGCGCGTGTCGTAGTCGAGTTCCCATTGAACATCAATGTTGGCCGTCGGCTGGAAACGGAGCTTGGAGACGATCGGGGACCAGTTTCTCGGTCCGGTAAGGAACGCGAAGCCGGTAAATTCGGCGCTGCTGGTCAGCATGTTGCGTTGTCCCGTGACGATTGCGTTTCCGAAGGTCGGGTCGAAAAAGTGCTGTTGCTTGATCTCCCAGGTAAACAGTTCGCGGGTTACCGATCCCTGGTCCTCGCACTTGGGCACTACGATGGCGGCGCCGGGCAGCGGTTCTGCCTTGACCTTGCCCGGCAGCGTGCCGGGTTTGGAGACGGGCGGCTGTGGTTGGCAGCCTGCCTCCCCTTTGGGTAACGTTCGCTTGCCGTAGATGCGATTGATCAACCCGAACTCAACCTCGTTGGTGTCGCTGAGAATGTCGCGGGCGTCGAAACGGATGACGTTCTGGAAGTTATCCATGCCGGCAACCCGGTTGTAAGTGATGTACGGCTCGATGACATGCTTGATCTGGCGTCCGAGCACTTCCTGGTCGAAGACGCGCATCAGCGGCGGCGGACGGAGATCAAGCGTGACTTCGAAGTCACGCCGGTTCAGAGCTCGGTCGACAGGATTTCCGACCGTGCCGGTCGACGTGGGCTGCAACTGCTGTGTGTAGTAAGTGTCGCGAAGCGCAATCTCGGGCCGGAATCCCCAGCCGAAAAAATGGAAAGGCAGGGCGGCCCTGGGACGCAGGTCAAAGCGGCCGACCAGGGTATTGGTTTCAAAATCCGGCTCCGTCCGGGAAAGGCCTTCCGCGCTGGAATCGAATCCCCAGGTGAAAGGAGTCGACGGCACGGGGCGATCGACCGTGGAAAATCCGACCGAAGGCATGTGCAGAATCCTGATTTCATCCCCGTTGTTAATGCTCTGGAAATTCTGGTAACGCGCGCCCAGCACGCCGAACGAGTAGCCATTGAAATTGTTGGAGAGAAAGGCGTTGGAGTGGACTTCGGAGTCGATGGCCTGGGTAAACGTCGGCGCCCAGGCAAGGCGGAAAAGAAACGAGCTGAGATAGTTGAGGCTAGTCACTCCCCGCCAGCCGCCATGCACCCACTCTCCGTTGAGCTTAACGTCTTCTCCACTCTGGTTCTGGCCGGTGGCGGGATCGCCACGGTCGAGCACACCGAAGTAGTGCAGGTCCAGCGAACTGTTCTCCGAGGGCCGGGTGCGAAACTCGCCGGTCTGCGACCAGCCGCGCAAGGAAAAGTACTCCGCTCCGATGGTGAGATCGGTGCTGCGATTCGCAGCCCAGTAAAAGGAGTCGCCCAGAACGAAGCCCTTTTTGTTCGACTGGCCAAACAAAGGCAGCAGGAACCCGCTTTGCCGGCCCAGATTGTCGACCGAATGAGTCATGAACGGGAAGAAGAAAATGGGAAGCCCAAACAGCCGGAAGTCGCTGCTGTACATCTTGGCTTCGGCTCCGGCGACCACATCGATTTTTGCGGCGTCGAAAGTCCATTTGGGATGGGGCAGAGTACAGGAGGTAATGGTGCCGTGGTACACAATATAGCGCTCGCCGATTTTATCGACCTTCCGGCCGGTGAGCATGAACGGGTTGGTGGTGGTCAGCACCGCGTTGCGGCCGCGATAGACGGCGCCAATGATGCCGATGACGTCGTAAAAAACTCCGGATTCGCTGTTGACGTTGTAGTGGGCGTGGGTGGCCGTTAGGTGCTCGTCCCGCGGCCCGCCGTCGAAAGTAACTCCTCCTTCGGCTTCCATGTCGCCGGTATCGGAGTTGTAAATGACGTTTTCAGCGCGCACCGTGTAGCGGCGGTAGGTGACCTCGACATCTCCCCGGAGCTTGTAAATGTCACCGATCTTCTCTTGCTCCCGCGCCCGGATAACTACCTCGTCCGACGGAACGGAGGTGGAAGTAGTGAGGCGGCTGGAGAAAGGAGGTTTCGGCTTGTCGGCGGCCTCGGCGGAAGCGCCAGTCCCGGCCTCCTTTGGCTGTGGCAACTGGCTGGTTACTAGCGGAGTGAGCAGAATCAGATGACTTACGGCCGCCAGTGTGATAATCAATCGGATGCGAGAAGTCATTGAGCGCCCGTTCCGTTCAGTAACCCGGGTTCCGAAAGTTGAACATTTGAAGAACCCCGAATTCGCAAGGTAGCATGCCTTCGGGGTCTCAGGCCAGTCGATGTAACGGCCGGGTTGGCGTTCAGGCTTCGCGCTCGCTCTGGATTCTCCAATTCGGCCTCTTCACCGCGCGCGTCGTGGACGTGCGCCCCGCGCCGCGAGCCGGAGGGCGATCCGTCGCCCGTACCCGGCGCGCAAGCTCGGACTTGCTTGCCTGCCAAGCAGCGCGGCGGGTGGCCGGGCACTTCGTGGGTTCTTGCCTCCTTTCCTCACAATCAGCCGTGGCACGCCGGGTATGTTGCGAGCTCTCCCGGCGCGCCGCCCTGGCGAGGGCTTGTTGAACCCAAGGGATGGGCCCATGTATTCGGCGAATGATGATTCTTTGACGGAAATCGAACGTGAGCAGGTGGAGGAGCAATGGCGTCGCGAGGTCGCCTCGCGTTTGGATCGCTATCGCGGGCGCCGAAAAAAGAAGGCTGCCCCCCAGACCTCTCTGAGCTTCG
This sequence comes from Candidatus Korobacteraceae bacterium, assembly GCA_050015355.1. Lineage (GTDB taxonomy): Bacteria > Acidobacteriota > Terriglobia > Terriglobales > Acidobacteriaceae > CAWBRT01. The sequence goes on from JBEKBO010000161.1 coordinate 3,261, forward strand.
ACTTCGAGCAGACTGAGCAAAGCGCGGCGTCCCAGAGCCGCATCGCCAAGGCCGTCGCCGAAAGGTTCCAGTCATCCGATGATCTGACTTGCGACACGAACTACTACCGCAGGCTGAACGCCGAAGCTGTTTCAGCCGTTCCGCTGGCCGAAGAGGCCGCAAGCGCCCCGGCGCCGCCCGGCGGTCACTCCGTGGAAACGGCCCCGGCGGAAACGTCGTCAATGGCGATAACCAGCGCGAGCGCTACACCCGAGTACGACTCCGATTTTGATTTCGACCGCCCGCGCGATTTTGCCGCCGAGACTTCACGCGATGCCAACAAAACGCCTTCGGCTTGGCGGCCCGGCAATCTGATCCACTTCCCCAAGTCCGCGATCCGCTTGCCGGTAGAGCCGCCAACCGTGCAGCCGAGGCCGCGGGAGGAGCTCGCCGAGCCGGTTTCTAACCCGCCCCGAATCCTGGACGTGCCGGAGGGAATCATTCCCACCATCCGCGGGCCGCTATTCGCCGAGATTCGCCTGGACGCCGACAGCCCCCAGGCGATCGAAGCGCCCGCGCCACCGCCGATCGAATTGCCGTTGCAAGTGGCATTCTTGTCGCAACGCGTTTTTGCCGCGCTGATCGATGGACTGATTGTGCTGGCTGCCTCGGCAATATTTTGCGCGGCGGTCTGGAAAACGCTTCCGGAGCTGCCTCACGGCAAACCAGCTATTGCGGCCTTGATCGCCATCCCCATCTTTTTCTGGACGGTCTACCACTACCTGTTGCTGGTCTATGGCGGCAAGACGGCCGGAATGGAGATGGCGAACATTTCGCTGCGCAGCTTCAACGGCCGGGTTCCCGGCTGGAAGCAGCGTAAACATCGGGTCTACTCGATGCTGTTCTCGCTGGTTTCCATGGGCTTGGGCTTCGCTTGGGCGCTGGTGGATGAAGACTGCCTGTGCTGGCACGACCGCATGACACGCACCTTTCTGACCTCGGCAAAGTCCTGATATTGGCCGCCTTCCTTCTGCTACCATTTCCCCATGTCGCCACAGAGCAGCTCCACCGGCAAGGTTCGCGTCCGTTTTGCGCCATCACCAACCGGACAAGTACACGTTGGCAACGCGCGCACCGCGCTGTTCAACTGGCTTTTCGCCCGGCAGCAGGGCGGCACAATGGTCCTGCGCATCGAGGACACGGACGTCGAGCGCAGTGAGAGCCGCTACGAACGGCAATTGCTGGAAGACCTGAAATGGCTGGGGCTCGACTGGGACGAGGGTCCCGATGTCGGGGGTCCATTCCCGCCGTATCGCCAGAGCGACAAGCTCGCCGTCTATCTCGAGCATGCCGAACGCCTGGTCGCGGAAGGCAAGGCGTACTACTGCTTCTGCACCCCGGAGGAGCTGGAACACGGCCGCGAGCAGGCGATGAAAGAACATCGGCCTCCGATCTATCCCGGGACCTGCCGCAAGCTTGACCCCGCGGAAGCGCGGCGGCGAAAGAAAGCGGGAGATTCCTGCGCCATCCGGCTGCACATTCCCGAGCGCCCCATCCGTTTTCATGACATGGTGCGCGGCGCGGTTGAGTTCTCCAACGAGGTGGTGAGCGATCCGATCATCCTGCGCTCCAGCGGCGTACCGGTTTACAACTACGTGGTGGTGATCGATGACGCCGAGATGAGAATTACGCACGTCATCCGCGGCGACGATCACCTGTCGAACACTCCCAAGCAGGTGGCGCTCTACGAGGCGCTGGGCTGGCCGGTTCCGGAGTTCGCTCACCTGTCGACCATTCTCGGCCCCGACCGCGAGCGGCTCTCCAAGCGGCACGGCGCGACTTCGCTGGCCGCCTTTCGTGAAATGGGCGTGCTGCCCGAAGCGCTCACGAACTACATGGCGCTGCTCGGCTGGGCGCCCACCGGGGGCACGCGCGAAATCTTTTCTCCCGAGGAGCTGGTGAAAGAGTTCGACCTGCGCCGCGTGACGCCTTCTCCGGCCGTATTCGACTTTGAAAAGCTTTACTGGCTGAATCGGCACTACATCAAGGAGCGGCTCGCCTGGCTCGGCGCTCACGAGCCGGAAGAATGGTTACACGAAGGCAAGCGGGTGGACCTGCTGTTCTCCGCCTTGAGCTTTCTGGCGGTGGCAGGCTGCTACGGCGAACAGGCCAGGGCAACTTTCATCAAGGACGACCCCGACGAGACGGTTTCACTGCGCAGCCCGCACATCCGCTGGCTGTTGAAGCTGGTCGAGGCATTCTCTCCCGCCCTGAACAAGCTCGACGAGCTGCCCGAGAGCGCCGCATTGCTGTTCGGCTTCGACCCGTCGGCCGCCATGGGCTCGCCCGAGAACGCCGAAGTCATGCGCTCGCCAAAAACCGCCGCCGTGCTCGCGGCCTTTGCGGCGAGAGTGCTCACCCAGTCCACGCCGCTTACCACCGAACGCTTCAAGGCCATGATGAAAGACGTGCAGAGAGAGGCCGGCGTGAAAGGCAAGGAGCTGTATCACCCTGTCCGCCTGATGCTGACTGGCGCGCACTCGGGGCCGGAGTTCGACAAGCTGATCCCGCTCATGGAAGAAGGCAGCCAGTTGCAACTGCCGGTGCACATCCTGAGTATGCGCGAGCGCGTCGAGGCTTTCGAGCAGGAGCGTAGCGCAGCCGCTGCCAAAGATGCATCCGGCCCTGAAGGCAACGATTAGCATGGCAAAGATTAGAGCCCTTTTTGTAAATTGCTTTTTGAAGGGGCGCGGCTTACACGACAGCTCTCTTGTAATGGCTTCACCACTCAAATCTCAAGAGAGATCATGTCAGCCGCGCCGTCCAGAGCCGATAGGAATGAGAGCTTTGGCAAGTTGCTGAAAAACTTGTAGGAGTGTCATCCTGAGGTCGCGCCGGTTTTGCGCGACCGAAGGATCTGCTTTACTTTATTTTGATCACGCGCAAACAGCAGATCCTTCGCTGCGCTCAGGATGACACCCTCAGAGAACAGTTTTCCCGCAGCCTCTTAGCCCCCGAGGGAATTCGCCCTTTTCTCGGTTGCGTAGGTGACTGAAGCATGGCAAAAACGAACGCCTGCCGCATTCTCGACGGGCTGGGCGTGAAGTACGAATTGCGCGTGTACGAGGTCGATCCCAACGATCTGGCCGCCGAGAGCGTCGCGGCCAAAATCGGATTTCCGCCCGAGCAGGTCTTCAAGACCCTTTGCGTGCGTGGCGACCGCAACGGAATTTGCTTCGCGGTGATTCCGGGCAGCTACGAGCTTGACTTCAAAAAACTGGCCAAGGCCAGCGGCGACCGCAAAGCGGAGATGGTTCCGCTCAAAGAGGTGCAGCCGCTCACCGGCTACATCCGCGGCGGCGTCACCGCCCTCGGCGCAAAAAAGGATTACCCGGTAATTGCCGACGAGACGATTGTGCTCTGGGACGCAATCTCCATCTCCGCCGGGCAGCGCGGATTGCAGATCATCATTGCGCCGGACGACTATGTGCGCACGACCAAAGCAACGCTGGCCGAGATTTCACACGAAAAGAAGTAAAGCCAAACCCGCGCCGTGACGAGCAGACGGTCGCTCCAGTAAACGGGGGTTTCCGTTTCGGGCGTAACAAGTGATATGGCCTGTTATCAACAATTACCTGCCAGGCATTAGTTCCGGTTTGCCTGTGATCTGACCGGAACAGCACAGAGCCTTAGGGAAACCCTTGCCACAAGCCGGCCTAACGGTGTCAATATCCAAGTCGAGCAGATCACCCGCTGAGCTTGAAAGTGCAGACGTTCTGCACGTATGCCCGCTCTCCATGAAATGGGATCTCTCCGGTGTATTGTGCTCCATCCTTTGCCCGTTGTACGATGTAGCGGAATTTCCCGTCGAATTTTGTATCCCGATGAACGAAAGTAGGGCTAATTTCAGCCGCTTTGTTGAGAGATGCGTGTGGAATCGGGAAGGCAAACCCTGTCGAGTCCACCCAATCCTGTGTGCGAGGATAGGCCTCCAATTTCACATTACCAGTGGAGAGCAGGCTTACTTCCAAAAGCTGGAACGAATCATGCGATTTCAATACCAACCTATTCACGTGTTGTGTGCCTTCGATCTTGCTTTCGATGGTTGCGACAGGTTTCCAACGTTCGGCATCAGCCCTCCGTTCAGCTTCGGCTTGACGTTTATTTGCCTCTTCCGCCTGAGCAGCGTGTTGCATCCGAAATCCTTCCTGTGTTTCCGCCAGCTTTCCAATCGTTTTGTGAAGGCCTTGAATCTGTTCCTCGTAATTCGGACCATGTCGTAGCGTGTATCGGGTGGTGAAGATCGAAACGGTCGCCGCGATCAAAGCGCTCACGAGTGCGCTTATTAATGCCGCGAACACAGTGACCTGCCCATTTGAGAGAGAATCGATGAACGATTTCATGCTCTCCATGTTCCTTTCCACAGCCTCATCGGCCCGCGGTCGCCGATATTCCAGCCAACGCGTGCAACGCTTCCGGCTGACCCGGGTGGTGCTTCCCAGAATTATAGTCACCGGTTCGGCGGGAATATCGAACTCGGGCCGCCATGCAGTTTAGTCCTGAAATACGCCCTTACGTTTCTCAATGTCCGGGTCGTCGGCAACTCGGAAGTATCCCGGTGGGTCGGCGTAACTGTCGATAAGTCTTAGGGCTGTATCTGAAGCGCCCACGAGTGAAGAGCTGATTCCAGCGGCGCTATCCACGGGCGCTTCGGATACAGCGACTTGAAGGAAGCCGCCCTCCGGGATTATGGGATTTGT
>JBEKBO010000162.1:0-13350 GCA_050015355.1 Candidatus Korobacteraceae bacterium
ACCTCGTAGGTGCAGAAAAAACCACTCCTGCCCCTGACTCGCTACCCTGCTCAACCGCAACTGGTGCGGCTGTTCGTCAGCCCCTGAGTTTCCACATCGGCCTTATCGACGGATCGGGGTGCCAGGATCGCTGTTGACGCGAGCCTGTAACTTCGCTAGGGTGATCCAGAGTTCCCCGTATGACGTGCGAACACGCTTGCTTCACGTTACGGAGCAGTTCGTGTTCGGCGATGCCGTCAGGGAAAAAGGTGAGTGCACACAACAACACAACAACATTGCGGAGCGTTCCTATGGCAACAGCACTGAGAATTGCCGTTCTGCCGGGCGACGGTATCGGTCCGGAGATCGTGGCGGAAGCCATTCGGGTTCTACGCGCGGTCGAGGAAAAATTCACTTCGTTCAGGATGGACTTCCAGTTCCACGATGCCAGCGTCGCGCGCTATAGCCGGACCGGTGTTGCCATGCCCGATGAGACCTTCAACGACTGCAAAGCCGCCGACGCTATTCTGCTTGGCGCTATGGGCATACCCGAGGTTCGTTTGCCGGACGGCACTGAAGTGCAGCCGGAAATCGTCTTGCGCCTCCGCTTCTCGCTTGATCTCTATGCCGGTGTGCGTCCGGTTAAGTATTACGAGGGAGTGACCAGCAGGTTGATGGACCCCCGGATCGACTACGTGGTAATGCGCGAGAACACCGAAGGTTTGATCGGCGCACGCGGAGGCGGCAACGTCTTCCATGACCAGGTGGCAACCGACACCATGGTCATCACCCGTTACGGCACCGCGAAAATTGTCCGCGCCTCGGCAAAACTCGCGCAGGCAAGAGCCAGAAAGTTTGGGCGTCCCGGCAAAGTGACGTGCGTAGATAAGAGCAACATACTTCGTTCCTATGCATTCTTCCGGAAAGTTTATGACGACGTCATGGCCGAGTTTCCCGACCTGGAAAAAGATTATGCTTACACCGACGCGATGACGGTCAACCAGATTCTGTGGCCCGAAAGATACGACGTCATCGTGACTGAAAATGCCTTCGGCGACATTCTGTCCGATCTGGGCCCGGCGACCGTTGGCGGCATGGGCATGGCTCCCTCCGGAGACATCGGCGATCAACACGCCGTCTTCCAGCCTTCTCACGGTTCGGCTCCGACCATTGCCGGCAAGGGCATCGCCAACCCCATAGCCACGATTCTTTCGGCGGCCATGATGCTGAACTGGCTGGGCGAACGACATCCAAACTTGAAGCTGAAACAGGCAGCCGACTTGATCGATAATGCCGTCGCTCGGTTCATCCGCAAAAAGGAGGGCCTGACGGTCGACATCGGCGGAAATGGTTCAACCAAGTCGACCGGCGATGGCATCATCCGGGAGATCGAAAACACAAAAATCTAGCGCGGTGTACCGGAAGTTCCCGAATTGTTCCTCCGGGCAGGGTGCCGGATTTGTTATTCTTCTAAGTAAGTGGTATTGCGCGACGAGTTTGCTACGCAGGCGGCAGCTCATCAGTGGGATTTTCTGGATCAACGAATTCGTGATCGCTTCAGTACCGCTAATCAGCAGACCTTTCCGGTCGGTGCATGGATGGCACACCTATCATGAAGACCTTACCCTCTAAAGTGGCGGTGTTTGACACGACGCTGCGAGACGGCGAACAAGCGGCGGGAACACGTCTTGGAACTCGCGACAAGCTGACCTTGGCACGCCAGTTGGCTCGGCTCAAAGTCGACATTATCGAGGCGGGATATCCCGCTTCCTCGCCCGGTGACTTCGAGGCCGTCAGGCTGATATCGCAAGAGATCGAAGGGCCTGTCATTTGCGCTCTGTCGCGTGCCGTGCCCGGGGACGTCGAGGCTTGCGGTAAAGCTCTGGCCAAAGCGAAGCGTCCGCGTATCCATACCGGCATCGGCGTCTCCGACATTCATGTCATGGGCAAGTTCAGGGATGAGCGCTACGGCAAGACTCTGGGCGAGAAGAAGGTCAAGATGGTGAAGATGGCCGTCGACGCCGTCAAGCGGGCCCGCAGTTACGCCGACGACGTGCAGTTCTACGCCGAAGACGCGGGCCGCGCCGACCCCGCCTACCTGTTCGAAATGTTGCAGGCGGCGATTGACGCCGGCGCGACCGTCGTCAACATCCCCGACACTACCGGCTACACAATTCCCGAGCAGTTTGGCAACTTGATCCGGGCCATCCGCGAGAACGTGCCCAACATCCAGAAAGCGACGATCAGTGTGCACTGCCACGACGACCTCGGCTTGGCCGTAGCCAATTCGCTGGCCGGCATACGCAACGGCGCTCGCCAGGTGGAAGGCACGATCAACGGAATCGGCGAACGCGCCGGCAATGCCGCGCTGGAAGAGATCGTCATGGCCCTGCGCACGCGCAGCGACTTCTTCGGGGTAACTACCGGAATCGACACTCGCGAGTTTTGCCGCACCAGCCGCATGACCTCCGATATGATGGGGATCGTTGTTTCCCCCAACAAGGCGGTCGTGGGCGCGAATGCTTTTTCCCACAGTTCGGGAATCCACGTTGATGGATTCCTCAAGGATCACCTTACTTACGAGATCATGCGGCCAGAGGATGTCGGCATGGGAGACAGCCGCGTGGTGTTGACCGCGCGAACCGGCCGGGCAGGCCTTCGCGACCGTCTCGTGAAGCTCGGGTACACGCTCTCCAAGGAAGAACTGGATCTCTCCTACCAGCGTTTCCTGGCCGTGGCCGACAAGAAGATGGAAGTCTTCGACGAGGATATTGTCGCCATCATCCACGACGAATTGCACCCGGTGCCGGAGATCTGCCAGCTTCAGTATATGCACATCTACACCGGAACCTCCGCCATCCCCACCGCCACCGTCCGGCTGCGCGTGAAGGACGAAGTTCGACAGGGCGCGGCCATCGGGGACGGTCCCGTGGACGCCGTCTACAAGGCCATCGCGGCCTTGACCGGCACCACCGCCAAACTCATGCGCTACGAAATCCGCGCCGTGACCAGCGGCACCGAGGCCATGGGCGAAGTTACCGTGCAACTCGAGGTTGGCGGAAACAGAGTGGTGGGACGCGGTGCTTCGACCGACGTGATCGAAGCCAGCGCCAAGGCATACGTAGACGGGCTGAACCGGCTCGGATAAGTGATAAGCAATAAGCGATAAACTAAGCCGCGTTTTTGTTTCGGGGTTGCCGGGATTATCCTTTTGCTGACCACACAATGCTTGCTCTGGCTACGGTTACGGGTGCTTTGGCAACGTTGATCTGGGCATCTCTGACGCTCGCCCGAGGCGGTTTCTGGCGTGCCGGACGATGGATCGCCCCAGTGCCGCGCGCTTGCTCTGGCGCGCCTCGAGTCGCCGCCGTGATGCCCGCGCGCAACGAGGCCGAATTCATTGCCGCCAGCGTCGTATCGCTGCTCAATCAGGGTGTCGACGTCTTTCTGGTTGACGACCACAGCTCGGACTCCACCTCCGCTATCGCCCGTACCGCCGCGGCCAGTGCCGGCAAGTCGGCTTTGCTCACGGTTATTGCGGCCGAACCGCTGCCGCCGGGCTGGTCGGGAAAGTTGTGGGCGGTCAAGCAAGGCGTGGACGGCGCGCTTAAGACTTCTCCGGATTTCCTGTTGCTGACCGATGCCGATATCGTGCACGAACCGCACACAGTCGCCACTTTAACCGCCCTGGCTGACAGCGGCTACGATCTTGTGTCTTTCATGGTGAAGCTGCACTGCCGGAGCTTGCCGGAGAAATTGCTGATTCCGGCCTTCGTATTTTTCTTTTTCTTGCTTTACCCGCCTGCGTGGATTCGCGATTCGCGGCGCGGGAGTGCGGGCGCAGCCGGCGGGTGCATATTGATTCGTCCGCGGGCGCTGGCCCGCGCTGGGGGCCTGGAGGCAATACGCGGTGAGATTATCGACGACTGTGCCCTGGCGCGCGCAGTTAAACGTAGTGGAGGTTGTGTATCGCTCTGGCTCACCAATACCAGTGCGAGCGTGCGCCCCTACGAGTCTTTGGCTGCCATCGGGCGGATGATTTCCAGAACGGCTTTCAATCAGTTACGCCACTCCGCATGGCTGTTGTTCGCCACCGTGCTCGGCCTCATCATCGTTTACCTGTCGCCCGCGCTATTGCTGTTCGCGCACGGCACGGCGCCGGTCATACTCGGGGCGCTGGCGTGGGGACTGATGGCATTCACCTATTTCCCAATCGTCAGGTTCTACGGATTGCACCCGGGCTGGGCGCTCACGTTGCCTCTCTCGGCGGCCTTTTACGCGGGCGCCACCATACACTCCGCCATCAGGTACTGGTCCGGACGGGGCGGTGAGTGGAAAGGCAGAGTGCAAGACGCGCCAGCAGCCCAGCGCCAGTATTCACCTGAAGAGTCATCCGGGCGACGGCGCTGATTTGCCAACCTCATGCGCGCGCCTGCACAATACTAGTGTGCTGTCGATCCAACTCAGGAGGACCGCAAAGTGAAAAAACTCATTGCCGTGCTGACATTGGTCTCCATCCTGACTCTCTCCGCCGCGGCCAAGAGCAAGGAGAATTCCCGCGTTGAAAACGCCGGCGAGGTCATGACCGAGATATTGAATGTTCCCGACGACATTCCACAACAGCTGCTCGACAAAGCCGATTGCGTCATCGTGCTCCCTTCCGTGCTCAAGCTCGCGATCGGCATCGGCGGAAACTATGGCAGAGGCGTGATGACCTGCCGCACCAATGACTTCAAGGGACCGTGGGGACCTCCCTTGATGATGGCTTTGGAAGGCGGAAGCTTCGGCTTGCAGTTGGGAGGTCAGGCGACCGATTTCGTTTTGCTGGTGATGAATGACGGCGGAGCCCGCGGTATTCTAAGCGGCAAGGTAAAGTTGGGCGCGGACGCCTCTGCCTCAGCCGGCCCCAAAGGACGCGATCTGGCTGCCGCTACCGACGTTACAATGCGTTCGGAGATTCTCAGCTACTCCCGTTCCCGTGGGCTGTTCGCCGGGATTTCCCTCGAAGGCTCAACCCTTCGACCGGATAATAACGCCAACAAATCGCTTTATGGCAAGGAAGTTCCCCCCAGGGAAATTGTTCTGAACAAGGCAGTAGCTCCGCCCGCCTCGGCCAAGCTGCTGCTCAACACGCTGAACAAGAAGTCGCCCAAGCATGAATAGCTAAGCAGCAAACCATGATCGCCGAATCCGGGACCGCGGCAGCTCACATGCGGTCCCACTTTCCTTTTTCACGCAGCTCCGCAATTTCCCGCTCCGCCATTTCACGCAGACGAAGGTAGTCGGGCTTTGCCACGCGGTTCAGAGGCATTTCGCCCGGCTGCAGCAGCACGTAATGACGAGGGCGCATGTAGGAGGCAAGCCCGCGCGCGTGCCTTTCCAATATGGAATCTGACAAGCTGACCCCGGGCTTCATCTCAACGAAAGCAACGATCGCTTCGGAGATCAATGCGTGCCCGACACCAACGGCGGCGCAGGCGGCTACATGCTCCGCGAGTGCGCAGAAATGGTTTTCAACGTCCGCTGGAAACACCTGGTACCCGGAAGGTTTAATCACCCACTTGGCTCGTCCTGAAAGATGGACGCCCTCGCAATCCTTGAAGCCAAGATCGCCGGTGTAGAGAAAACCATCGCGCGAAATCGTCCGGGCTGTCGCTTCAGGATCGCCGAGGTAGCCCAGGAATGTCTGCGGCCCATGAAAACAGATGTGGCCGATTTCCCTTTCCGGCAGTTCTGCCGCCGCGAAGCCGTCCTCGCGCATCTCCCCTCGAATGGAAGCCGCATACACCGGCATGTCCACTCCCAGGCTGTTCAGGCAGGCCTTTGCGTGTTCTCGCGGCTGGAGCTGATAAGTGCAGAAACCGGCGGTTTCCGTCAGCCCCAGCCCGGTGCCGGCCCAGGGCGCCATGGCCGCCATCTTTTCGATGAACGCTTCGGGCACTTGCTGGCCGCCGTATGCCACGAACTCGAGGCTCGACAAGTCGAACCTGTCGTAATCTTTCAGCCGCCATTCGAACTGAAACTGCGCCGGAATCTGTCCCAGGACTTGCACCTTGTATTCCTGGATAGCTCGCAGCGAACGCAGCGGCTCGAAAGCCGCGAGAATGATTGCCGTTCCGCCGCCGAAAAATGTGCCCATCAGGAGTTCGGTCTGACAGCCCACATGGGAGGGCGGCAGATTCACCAGCGTCCGCATGCCGGAATCACCTCGGAAAAACGCCCGGCTGATGCACATCGCCTGGCAAGTGATATTGCGATGCGAGAGCAAGGCAGGCTTGGGACTGCCGGTTGAACCGGTGGTGAAGATAACCAACGCGCCATCGTTCTCATCCACGCCTGCCGTGGCGCGTTCGAACGCCTCGCGAACCCGCTTTGCCGAAGCCGCCTCCCCGCTCGCCAGCTCCGACACCCGGGCCAGCATCTGCCGCATCGTCAAGAGCCCGTTACCGGAATTCTCCAACGCAGTCGCCGCATACCCGTCCAAAAAACACAGGCGATGCTCGACGAACGGCGCCTCGGTTTCGACCATCTTCCCGAGCAGGCTGAAATCTCCCGCCGCCGGCACGTGCTGCAACTCTGCGCCAAGGAACGCGAACCCTCTCGGTCGAAGCAATCCAAGGTTGCGAATCATCTCGGCCGGCGAGAGTCTCAGGTCGAGAGGCACGAAAATGACGCCAATGCGAAAGCAGGCATACTCGATAAGGATGTGCTCGGTCGACAACGGCAGTGCGCTGGCGAAGCGGTCGCCATTCTGGTAGCCCATCTCGACCAACTGCATGGCCAACCCTCTGGTGATCCGCTCCAGGCCGGCCCAACTGGTCGCTTGGCCACTATCCGCACTGATAATTGCCGGATGGCCGGGCCTCTCATGGGCCCACTTTTCCAGCACGGAATGAAGCAGGTGGCGGTCACGAAAGCGTTCGTCGTAGTCTTCGAGAGAAAGAGGATGAACTGCGCGCGGCTGGGTCATGGAGACTAGATTTTACAACTGCCTTGGCGATTGACTAGGCCAGCCGCGCAAACAAGCCTCAGTGATCGCAGCAGAGGCGGCGGACGGCGTAGGCAACTCTCCGCCCTCGGCACAAGACTTACCCAGCCTGCTGAGCCCTGAGTTCACATTGGTTAATGGCGCAAGCGATAAGGAAAGAGTGCTTCTGCTTGCGTGATGGCGTATCGGCGGTTACGCGGACGACAGAGCCCCTGCATGAGGCTCGCGCCGGGCAGTGACCCGCGAGTTCCTCGGGCATTTCGAACACCAACTGCAGTTCCGTACCAACCGGCAAAGACGTGGTATGACGAAACAGTAGACCAGAGCGGCTGATATTCTCGCTTGTCGCCTCGACCCACTCAGCGGCTCCGGGCAGGCGGAATTGCACGGAGACTCTATGGCGCAAGCGCCGTTCGCGGGGCATCCACGCCACCCGCGTACCGCACTTTCGAACGGATGACCGCACATGCTCGGTGACGCTATCTTCTTCGTCTTCGGCCAAAGCGAGCCGCCGCATCTTGCCCCAGTCGTACATGTATTTGGCGCCGCAGTGAACGCAGAGCTGGTAGTAGTCACCGTTTTCAGCACGCCTCGGCCAGGCAAACTGGTGCCGACAGGAAGACAGGAATCGCTCTATCAGGCCCCCGCTCATGACTGATATCTTTCCGCGTTTCCAGCGGAAATGCACGTTACCGAAGTAGGTCTTGGCGGCCCGCCGAGGTACAGTGGCCCCATGACTCTCCCACTGAATTGCGACCGCCAGCCACTCGCAGGCGAAAACCAACATTCCAGGACAGTTCCCGGGACAGCAATCCGGGAATTGCCTAACAGGTTGCGGAAAAACTCGTGCCAGTGTCATCCCGAGGTCGCGCCGCTTTTGCGCGACCGAGAGATCTGCTTTGCTTCCAACTCGCGCAAAAGCAGATCCCTCGCTGCGCTCGGGATGACACCCTCGGAGAACAGTTTTTCAGCAACCTGCTAAGAAGCGACATAAACATTAAAAAGGGCGCCTTAAACTTAACTGTACTGCCTACACCTGCATGATCTCTTTCTCTTTGGCTTTGGCCATCTCTTCCATCTTCTTGATCTCGTCGTCGGTCAGCTTCTGGATCTGATCGAGTGAGCCGCGCTCTTCGTCCTCGGTGATCTTCTTGTCCTTCAGTGCCTTCTTGATGGCCTCGTTGCCGTCGCGCCGGATGTTGCGAACCGCCGTACGGTGCTCTTCAAGGACCTTGCCGAGGTGCTTCACCAGCTCCTTGCGGCGTTCGCCGGTGAGCGCCGGTATCGGTACGCGCACGATCTTGCCGTCATTCATGGGATTCAACCCAAGCCCGGCGCTGCGTATGGCCTTTTCGATGGCCGACATGACACTGGGATCGAACGGCTGTACGGTGATCATTTGCGGATCGGTAGCGTGCACTTGCGCGACCTGGTTCAGAGGCATCGACGATCCGTAGCAATCGACGTGAATGGTGTCCAGCATGTTGACGGAGGCGCGGCCCGTGCGGGTCGCCGCCAATTCGCGGCGAAAGTCTTCCACCGCTTTTTCCATGCGAGACTTCAGTTGTGCGTAGGTTTCTTTCAGAGCGGCCACTGAGGCCATGCTGACTTGAGCCATAGGTATGCCCGTCTAAGGGGCTGCGGAAAAACAGGTTTCAGGTGAGACGGGCCCTCAAACTCTGATAAAAGTGACCTCGGGGTGCCCATATCACGTAGCGCCTCGCTTGTTGCTTCGGCGCGTTTTTCCGCAGCCTGCTAAATAGAGAATTTCAAAACAGCGATTATAAACCCGGGATTGCTAAACTGGACCACTACTCTTCTGGTTCCCCTGCGCCCTCCCCTATCGGAAACCCTGAAACGTTACCGGTTCCGCGAAAGGTGTTCTCGAAAAGCAGCCGGGGATACGGGGTCTCCGGCAAACGCCGCTTTTAGCGTTTGCTGGGGTGACATTCAGCCCGGCGGTGATAGCTCCGGATACACCAACTGGGAAACTGCCCTACTGGGAGGTAACGAGCGATCCGACTTTCTCACCGAGTACCACGCGCCGAATGTTTCCCTCTACGTTCAAGTTGAACACGATAATCGGAAGATTGTTCTCCCGGCACAGACTGATGGCGGTGGCATCCATCACGCGCAACCCCTGTTTCAGCACGTCCATGTAGCTGATTTGCTCGATACGCGTAGCATCGCTCACCAACATCGGGTCGGCGTCGTAGATGCCGTCCACCTTGGTGGCTTTGATGATCACGTCGGCCTTGATCTCCATGGCGCGCAAGGAAGCGGCCGTATCGGTCGAGAAATACGGGTTGCCGGTTCCGGCCCCGAAGATTACCACGCGCCCTTTCTCCAGATGGCGGATGGCGCGCCGGCGGATGAATGGCTCGGCCACCTGGTTCATCTCAATGGCCGACATCACGCGCGTAAACACCTGTCGCTTTTCCAGCGCGTCCTGCAGCGCGAGGGCGTTAATCATCGTCGCCAGCATGCCCATGTGATCGGCTGAGACCCGGTCCATCTCCCGCGCCTGCTCGGCTACGCCGCGAAAGAAGTTTCCCCCTCCGACGACGATCCCCACCTCAACCCCGAGTTCGTGAACCTCGCGAATTTCGCCCGCGATCTCGTGCACACGGGAATTGTCGACGCCAAAACCTTGTCCGGCGGCCAACGCCTCGCCCGACAACTTCAAGAGAATCCTGCGATATAGAGGCTGTGTCATAAGAACCTGATTCTAGTGTAACCGATCACTCGAAGCGGAGCGGGAACCATGCCGGCGGCAAAAAAACAAAAAGGGCGAAGCCGCCTCCGCCCTCGATCTCGAATTGTATTCCCAATGCTACTTCGCGGCAGCCGGCTCGGCTTCCGCCGCCGGTTTCGAGACCGCAACGGTCTCGCCAACTTCACCCACCTTGAAGCGAGCAAAACGCCGCACCGAAATATTTTCTCCCAGTTTGCCGATCACGCCGGCAATGAGCTGCGCTATGGAGATGGACTGCTCCTTGATGAAAGGCTGCTCGTAGAGGCAGACCTCCTCGTAGAACTTGGCCATCTTGCCTTCCACGATTTTTCCGATCACGTTGGCCGGCTTGCCCGTCTGGGCGGCCTGCGCACGATAGATGTCTTTCTCGCGCTCGTACGCCTCGGGGGTGACGTCTTGCTTGCGGACGAACTTCGGGTCGACGGCGGCAATGTGCATGGCAATGTCGTGGACGAGGTTCTGAAAGTCGGCGGTGCGCGCCACGAAATCGCTTTCGCAGTTTACTTCCAGCAACACGCCGATCTTTCCGCCGGCGTGGATGTAGCTGGTGACGCTGCCTTCGCTGGTGGTGCGGGCTGCCTTTTTGGCTGCCGTCGCCATTCCCTTTTTCCGCAGCAGCACGAATGCCTGGTCGATATCGCCTTTGGCTTCCGTCAGAGCGTTCTTGCAATCCATCATCGGAGCGCCCGACTTTTCCCGGAGCTCCTTTACCATTGTTGCGCTAATGTTTGTAGTAGTGCCCATTTTCCTGCAACAAACCTTTCCTAAGATCAGGGGTTCGCTTGCGTTTCACGTTTTACGTTTCACGCGGCCTGGACCTCAGGATCGTGAAACGCGCAACGTGAAACGTGAAACGATGTTTATCGGCTCTCAACCTGCGGAATATCGTTATCGCCGATCTCTGGTTCCGGCTGCTTGCGAATTCCCTTGCCCAGCACCTCTTCCATGCTGACGTCTTCGGCCACGCCGGCGGCCATGGCTTCATCCGGAGCCGCAGCAGCGGCGGCAGCGGCAGCATCAGCCGCTCCCTTGGAGATGCCCGCGGCAATTTCGGCGGCTTGCTTGTCGTTGGCAAACTGAGCGCCTTCCACGATCGAGTCGGCAATCTTCGAGGCAAACAGACGAATCGCGCGCAAGGCGTCATCGTTGCCCGGGATAATGTAATCCACTTCGCTCGGGTCGCAGTTGGTATCGACGACGGCCACCACGGGAATACCCAGCTTGCGCGCTTCCTTTACCGCGATCTGCTCCTTGTTGGAGTCGATCACGAACAAAGCGTCCGGCAGCCGGTTCAGATGCTTGATGCCAGCCAGGTTGGCCTGAAGATGTTTGCGCTCACGCTCGAGTTTGACGACTTCCTTTTTCGGCAGCAGCTCATACCGGCCATCCGTGGCCATTTCGTCCAATTCCTTGAGCCGCTTCACCGACTTCTGAACGGTCACCCAGTTGGTCAGCAGACCACCCAGCCACCGCTGGTTGATGTAGAACATTCCGCAGCGCCCGGCCTCTTCGGCAATGGCCTCCTGCGCCTGCCGCTTGGTTCCGACGAAGAGCACGAGCCTGCCGTCGGAGGCAAGTTCCTGCACGAACTTCGACGCTTCCTTGAACATCTTCAGCGTCTTCTGCAGGTCGATGATGTAAATCCCGTTGCGCTCGCCGAAGATATACTCCTTCATCTTCGGATTCCAGCGCTTCGTCTGGTGCCCGAAGTGAACTCCGGCTTCGAGCAACTCTTTCATAGTGATATTAGCCAAGTAACCTCCTCATTGGATTGCATCCTCCAGCTACCTGCGGCCAGCCAATAAGGCCGCCGCTTGGCAACCGCGACGCAGTCAATGCTGCTCCGGCTGCCGGCGCCAAGGGATTACATTCCCGTGCCCGCCCCGTTGCGAAATGAACAGCGGGTGCGGGAAGATTTTGGTCCCGGAACCGACTCGCCCGCCGCGCCGCCGGAACCAGACAGCGCGGAAGCTAAAGCGAAAAACAAAATTGCGGCAGACAGTCAAAAAATCTTGCCGGACGCAAGGAGGCGACGCACGTTACTCGCGCACGTCGCACACGGAAATCAGTGCTGGGGAAGATGCCTCCATCAAGGCTAACCGGAAGCCCAAAACGTGAGGCTCAATTGCAAAAGAACTCGTCGAGGCGCTCGCCTGGCGCAGAATTCCGTCAACGCCACTTAGCGCTTCGAGAACTGGAACCGCTTACGGGCACCCTTCTGTCCGTACTTCTTTCGCTCTTTCAGACGCGAATCGCGGGTCATGAATCCTTCGCCCTTCAGCTTGGCGCGCAACTCAGGATTAAACTCCTGCAGCGCCCGCGAAATGCCCATGCGCACCGCGCCCGATTGGCCATTTACGCCACCGCCGCTACAGGTGGCAATGACGTTGAAATTGCTCGCGGTCTCCGTCACCACCAGGGGCTGACGAGCCAAAATCCTCTGCGCATCGGTGACGAAATAGCGGTCGAACGGAAGACCGTTGACCGTCATTTCGCCATTGCCAGGGCGAAGAAAAACACGGGCGACACTCGATTTGCGGCGTCCCGTTCCATAGTATTGAACTGTTTCAGCCATTTAGAAGTCTTCTCGAGCGCGCTCAGACGCTCCTGTGATCCTTACTTTAAATTTTCCACTCTTGCCGAACTTGCGGCCCGGCCAATCAATGACTTAAGCCTTGGCCGCTAACGCCTCGGGCTTCTGCGCCGAGTGCGGATGCTTGTCGTCGCGGTAGACCTTCAGCTTGCTGGCCATCGCCCGACCCAGTTTCGACTTGGGCAACATGCCCTCAATCGCATCCTGTACTATTTGTTCCGGCTTGCGCACGATCCGCTTCTGGAACTCCTCTTCACGCAACCCGCCGGGAAATCCCGTGTAGCGCCGGTAGACTTTCTTTTCGGCCTTCAGGCCGGTCAGCTTTACCTTGGCGGCATTGATCACGATCACGTGATCGCCGGTATCAAGGAACGGCGTGTAGCGGGGATTATCCTTGCCGCTGAGGATGCGTGCAACCCGGGTCGCCAAGCGGCCAAGGATTTGCCCCTCCGCATCGACGACGAACCACTTGCGCGCAATCTCCCCTTTAGGGAAATACGTAGACATTCCAAACTCTCCCAGATTTGAAAAACCGCTGAGCAGACCGCACGGCCTGTGATCTTTCAGGGCACCGACGAACGTCCAACTTCACGCTCGCTGGACGGGAATCAACCCCGCCCCGGCACGCGCAACCGGCACGCACCGGAAACCCTTCAAGGCAGCTCCGATCCTCCCAGACCGTTGTTTCTGAGAGTCCAGCTAGCTGGAAACGGAACCCTTTTCCCGTCAGCAGAACATTTCCGCAACAGGGACCGTCAGGCGGGCAACGCAGGACAGCCGAAAGACAAAATCTCACACGCGTAATGTCACACGTGTCAAGGTGTCTTATTCTTTGTTCTTTGCACATTACCGCGGAAATGTGCAAAGAATATAAGTTACCTTAGACAGCACTGCTTGTCAACGAAAGCACCGGAAACCCCGATCCGTCGATAAGGCCGATGTGGAAACTCAGGGGCTGACGAACAGCCGCACCAGTTGCGGTTGAGCAGGGTAGCGAGTCAGGGGCAGGAGTGGTTTTTTCTGCACCTACGAGGT
>JBEKBO010000163.1:0-7812 GCA_050015355.1 Candidatus Korobacteraceae bacterium
TGCAGTTCATGCGCGCCAGCGTGCACATCGTGCCCCGCCGCGTGCAGATCGTGCGCCACGGCGGAAGCGTGCGAATCGGGGTCGTGGCCATGCGCATCGTCATCGTGATCGTGCGCGCCATGCGAACCGCCGGTCCGTTTGGGCGGCTCAATGCCGCTCAGCTTGCGGCCAAAGAAGAACATCATTACCGCGCCGAACGCCGGCAGCAGAGGAATTATCCAGATGTGTTCCAGAAAGAACATTGCTTTTCTTTTTCCAAGCTGCTCCGCAGCCTTGTCCTACTTACTTCTTACGAATCCCAGGCACAAAGTCGTCCTTCAACCAACGAACGAAATCATCAGCGTGCGTCAGGTAAGTTTTCGCAGTGGTCTGCGCTAAGCCAGCTTGAGCAACATCTCTGTGATATTGCTCAAGTGCAGCTTCAACCTCTTTCAAAGCTTGACTAGAAATACGCATAGCGATCACCACTTCAGCAGGTCCACTTCGTCCATGTTCACGGTTTCCTTGTTGCGGAAGAACGCAATCAGGATTCCAAGTCCGACCGCCGATTCGGCGGCCGCATCGGCAATCACGAAGATCGAAAATACCTGCCCGTGCAATTCGTACAACCGCGAGAACGCAACCAGGTTCAGGTTGACCGCATTCAGGATCAATTCGATCGACATCAGAATGATCAGCACGTTTCTGCGGGTGAGCACGCCGATCGTGCCGATGATAAACAGGGCGGCGGCAACCACCAGGTAATGCAAAGTGCCTATCTCAGCCATCGCTCAAATCCTCTTCTTCGCCATGACAACGGCGCCGACAATCGCCACCAGCAAAAGCAGCGACGCGATTTCAAACGGCAGCAGGTAATCCCGGTAGAGCATGAGTCCGATCTGCTGCGTGTTCACCTGTTCGGGGAACATGTGCGCAGTCGCGGGAAAGATTGACCTGCCCTTGACGAAGATGAACAGAAGCAATCCGCCGAGCGCCCCCGTCGCCAACGCTCCAACCACCCATTGCTTGTTGAACCGCTCTTCCAGTTGCGCGCGCTCGATGTTGACGAGCATGATCACGAACAAGTACAGCACCATGATGCCGCCGGCATAGACCAGGATCTGGACGCCAGCGACGAACGGCGCGTACAGCATGAGGTACAGGCCTGCCTGCGCGAGCAGCGTGATGATCAGCAGCAGTGCCGAATGCACCGGGTTGCGGCGCGTGATCACCAGAATGGCGCAGATGATCGCAATCGCCGACAGAAAATAGAAGAAGAACGTAGTCGCTACCGGGTTCATCGTTCGTATACCGTCGGTTCAGGGCCTTTCTCCAGCTTTTCGCGATTCAGCAGCAGTTCGTCGCGGCTGTAGGTGGCCATTTCATAATCCTGACTCAGCTCGAGCGCATCGCTCGGGCAAGCCTCTTCACACAGGCCGCAGAACATGCAGCGGCTAATGTCGTAGCTGAACGCGGTCAGCTCTTTCTTTTTGGTTTCGGGATTGCGCTCGCTGCCCACCGTGATCAATTTCTCCGGACAGGCCAGCGCGCACAGCCCGCAGGCGATGCACAGCGGTTCGCCCGTCTCCGGATTCACGTTCATGCGCGGCTGTCCACGGAAACGCTCGGCAATAGCAGGCCGTTCCAGCGGATACTGTTCTGTAACGATCTCTTTCGGGCCCTGGTACTTCAACGTGACCTTCAGACCCTTCAACAGATCGACCAGAAAAATCTTGCGAAGCAGAGGAGCCAGACTCACCGCAACACCCCCATCAGGACAGTCGCCAGCTCTTGCCGAATGCCAACCAGCGCGGTCAGGATCAGCACTGCCAGCGATAGCGGCAGCAAAACCTTCCAACCTATTTTCATCAACTGGTCAAAGCGGTAGCGCGGGAAGGTGCCGCGATACCAGATGTAGAGATACATAAAAAACGCAACCTTCACGGAGAACCAGTACATGTCCTGCACGCGCTCGCGAACTTGGGGAGCCAGCAGAACCAACCCGACCGCACCAAGGAAGAGCCCGAATACCGCCAATCCTACGGTCTGGATCTTGAATGATGGGTGCTTCGGCATCCGAACCGCACCGAGAAAACAAATGCCCGCGAGCGCAAAAACCGTCAGTGCCGGCAGCAGCGAGAACGCCAAGTCCCAAGTCTTTCCGGCGAGCGCATTGGAGAACGGCCGCAGCCAGCCGCCAAGCCACAGTGTCACCGCGATCGAGCTGACGGCGAGCATGCCCGCGTACTCGGCGAGGAAAAACAGCGACCAGCGGAATCCGCTGTATTCGGTGTGGAAGCCCGCAACCAGCTCCGACTCCGCCTCCGGCAGATCAAAGGGCGCGCGATTCGTCTCCGCGATCATCGCAATGCCAAAAATCACGAAAGCCAGAAAGCCGAGCGGGAAGAACGAGAAGATGAACCACCGGCCCTGCACGGCTTGCGACTCGACAATGCGAATCATGCTCAGTGTGCCAGTGCCGGTCTTGAGGCTGGTCATCAGGATCGCCGAAACGATCGCCATGGCCATCGGCACTTCGTAAGACACCATCTGCGCGCTGGAACGCAGGGCGCCCATCAGCGGGTAGTGCGAGTTCGAAGCCCAGCCGCCCATGATGATGCTCAAAACGCTCAGCGACGAAATTCCCAGCATGAACAGGATGCCGATGTTGATGTCGGTGACGGCGTGAGTGCGGCCGAACGGAACGACCAGGAAGGTTGTGAAAGCGGTCATTACGACCGCGACCGGGGCCAGCCAGAACACCAGCTTGTCGGCGCCCGCCGGGATAATGTCTTCCTTCAACAGCAGCTTGAGCGAGTCGGCAATCGGCTGTAACAGGCCGTGCGGCCCGACGCGCATGGGGCCGTAGCGAATCTGGATGTGAGCGAGGATTTTGCGCTCCAGCCAAGTCATCAGCATGACGGCAACCGACAGCGCGGCCACCACCAGAAGCACGTAAATCGTGGCCCACAGCAGGTCGCCGGCTTCACCGGGAGTTACGTTCGAGCGCAGATAATCGGTGAGGACGTGCATTTAGCGGTCCACCTCTCCCAGGACGATGTCCAGTGTTCCGATGACGGCAACCACGTCGGCGACGAGCCACCCGCGGACCATCTTGTCCAAGGCTTGCAGGTTTACGAAAGAAGGAGGACGGACGCGCACGCGGTAAGGCTGCGTCGAGCCGTCGCTCACGATGAAGTATCCGAGCTCGCCTTTGGGCGCCTCGATGGAATGATAGATTTCGCCGGCCGGCGGCCTCAGCACCTTGGGCACCTTCGCAGTGATGGGGCCTTCCGGGATGCTGGACGCGGCCTGTCGCAGGATTCGCACCGACTGCCGCATCTCTTCAATGCGCACCAGGTACCGGTCGTAGGTATCGCCGTTCTTGCCAATCGGGATGTCGAATTCGAACTTGCTGTATGCCGCGTAGGGCTGCGCTTTGCGCAAGTCCCACTTCACGCCGCTGCCGCGCAGCACCGGGCCGGTAGCTCCCAGCTCGATGCACTCTGCGCCGCTCAGCACGCCGACTCCCTTCGTGCGTTCCACCCAGATGCGGTTGGTGGTGAGCAGCTCTTCATATTCGTCGATCTTCGGCAGCACGAAGTCGCAATAGTCCAGAACTTCCTTCTGGAAGCCCTCGTAGATCTCATACTGGCAGCCGCCGATGCGGAAGGCATGCGTCGTGAGACGGGCACCGCAATACTTCTCGAAGATCTTCAGAATCTCTTCGCGGTCGCGGAAGCAGTAGAACAGCGGGGTCAGCGCGCCGATGTCGAGCGCGTGCGTGCCCAGCCACACCTGGTGGCTTGCCAAACGGTTGAGTTCGGTCAGGATCACGCGGATATACCTGGCGCGCTCCGGCGCTTCCACGCCCAGCAGCTTTTCGACCGCCTCGCAGTAGCCCAGCCCGTTGGAAACCGCCGCGACGTAATCCATGCGGTCAACGTACGGATTGAACTGCACGTAGGTACGGTTTTCGGCGATCTTCTCGACGCCGCGATGCAGGTACCCTATGACACAGTCGGTGCCCAGAACCTTTTCGCCGTCAAGCTTCAGGATGACTCGCAACACGCCGTGGGTTGACGGGTGCTGCGGCCCCATGTTGAGGATCAGTTCGTTGGAATCCAGGAAGGTTTTCCCGGTCTCCTGCCATTCCGTGTTCTCGTAAAACTTCGACTCGCTCATTGGCCGCTCTCAATGCCAAGGTTGATCTTGACCCACTGTTCATCCTGCTGCGTGAGGCCGTAATCCTTGCGCAACGGGTGCCCCTTCCATTCGTCTGGCATGAGAATGCGGCGCAGGTCCGGGTGGCCCGTGAAATGAATCCCAAACATGTCGAAAACTTCGCGTTCCAGCCAGTTTGCCGTCGGCCACAGAGAAACCGCGCTTGGAGCAGGCTCGCTTTCCTTGATCTGGGTCTTGACGCGAATGCGCTCGTTGCGCGCGAACGAATAAAGGATCCAGACGACCTCAAACTGCTCGTCGCGCTTGGGATAGTGCACGGCAGTGACGTCGACGCAGTAATCGAACTGTTCCTGGTCGCGCAGATCGCGCAGCACGTCGCTGGCGATCGACTTGTCCACCACCATGTAATTCTGCTTCATGTAAGTGGAGGCCTCTCGCAAACCGGACCCATAAGCCTCGCGCAGTTTCTCGATCAGCGGCGATTCCCAGGGATCCGGCTTGGGAGCCGGAGGCTTGGGCGGAGCGGCAGGGGGCTTCGCGGCTGCCCCGGCGGCAGCGGCTGGTTTTGCCGCACCTGCTGGCGCCGCTGCGGCAGGCTTTGCAGCACCTGCGGCAGGAGCAACAGCCGGAGCATCGGGTTTCGCCGCCGGAGCGGCCACGGCTGGCTTCTCGACCGCAGGCTTTGGCACTTCGGGATTTGCAGGTTTCGGTTCGGCCGGGGCTCCCGGCAGCTCGGCTGCTGGGCTTGTAGATGCCGTCGCCGGAGCTGCCTTCTTTTCATCCGCAGGCTTTTCCGCCGGGCTCGATGCCCCTATTGGCTGAGTTTCATCGGGCATTGGTGATGTCCCTTACGGGTCCAGATTGGTCCGTATTGAGTTCAGTTATAACAAGCTGAAAGCGAGGGCTGAACTGATTAATATCACATTCAGGTGTGACGTTTGTCACAATTTCGCGTCCTCCCCAAAACGCCTTCTGGCCAGGGGTTTCAGGTGGACAGCCCTGCCCGGACCATTGACCGGGAACCCGCCCGCCTTTCAGGTCTAAATCCATTCGAGGGCGCCCTTTTTCCAGATCCAGATGTAACCTACGATCAGGATGCCCAGGAAAACCAGCATTTCCACGAAACCGAAGACGCCAAGCAGTTTGTATTGCACGGCCCACGGGAACAGGAACACGGTTTCCACATCGAAGACAACGAACAGAATCGCCACGATGTAGAACCGGATCGTATACCGCTGGCGGGCGTTATCGACGGGATCGATACCGCACTCGTAGGGCATCGACTTGGTCTTGTTCGGGTTTTTCGGTCGAACCAGCGAAGCGATTGCGATCGTTCCTGCGCCAATCAGAAACGATACGATCAGGAAAATGAAGATTGGCACGTAATTCTGTGGCATTGTTCCTCACTGCTTCCGGAGCCTGCGGAAAGCGCTTCCCTTGCGGGTTGGCACGCCGACACACGCATTGCCGCGTCTGTTGGGAACCTCGCCGGGAGGCTTGACCGCCGTTGTGGCACACGTGAAGCAAAGCCTTCTAGAGCGTTTTCAAAGTTGATGTACCCTGACTATCACCGCCGAGCTTAACGCCCGGCTTCTTACATGGGTACACCTTCCGCGAACCCGGTCTATAATCTCGAATGTGCCCAGCGCCGGAGCTTATTTTGACGATAAACCAAGCTATCCGCAGCGCCTGTGAGCCACGTCACAATTTATTCGGTAATTTCTGCCCCGGGGTCCCCACTACGCGCCGCATTTGCGTGCAGTGGGGTGGAACCTCGACGGTGGACACCTGGGCCTAAAAGGCTGCCCTGAAAAACCAGAATGTGTGCGCCGCAGAATTACAGCGCAATTGCCTGTATGCTCACATCAGACCAAAGCTGTTTTTCAGCAGCCTGCTAACGAAGGAAACCAGAAATTGGCACTAGACGAGAATATCTACGAACTCCGCAAAGAAAAACTGAAGCAGATTGAGGCACTTGGGGGCCAAGCCTATCCCTACACCTACGACCCCACTCATACGCTTCCCGAGATCCTCGCTCAATACGGGGAGAGCACCGGCGAGCAGCTTTCCGCCAATCGCGTGGACGTGCGCGCGGCGGGGCGCATCATGGCCATCCGCACCATGGGAAAGGCGGCGTTCGTACACCTCCAGCAACGCGGCCGGCAGTTGCAACTCTACATCAAGAAGGACGCAGTCGGAGAAAAGGGGTTCGAGCTATTCAAGTTGCTCGACATCGGAGATCACATCGGCGCACGCGGTTACCTGTTCCGCACCCGGACTAACGAACTGACGATTCACGTCGACGAAATCACGTTTCTGGCGAAGGACCTCTTGCCCCTGCCTGAAAAATGGCACGGCTTGCAGGACGTAGAGTTGCGTTACCGCCAGCGCTATGTCGACCTGACGGTGAATCCGGCGGTGCGAGAAGTGTTCGTAAAGCGCGCCCGGATCATCCAGTCGATTCGCCAGTTCTTCGATTCGCGCGGTTACATCGAAGTCGAGACCCCGATGATGCACTCGATTGCCGGCGGCGCGGCGGCGCGTCCATTTGTAACGCATCACAATACGCTCGACATGGATCTCTACCTCCGTATCGCGCCGGAACTGTATCTGAAACGGCTGATCGTCGGCGGCCTCGAGCGTGTCTACGAGATCAATCGCAATTTCCGCAATGAGGGCATCTCGACGCATCACAATCCCGAGTTCACCATGCTCGAGTTCTACCAGGCCTACGCGGACTATCGCGACTTGATGACTCTGAGCGAGGAACTGCTGCGACAGGTCGCCCTCGACGTCAATGGCTCAACCATATGCGAGTACGAGGGGCGCCAAATCGACTGGAGCCGCTTCCAACGACTCAGCATGCGGGAAGCCATCATCAAGTACTGGCCCGACGCGGCGGGAACTAAACCGGAAATGCCGGACTTCAGCGACGCCGTAAAGGTCGTCGAGATGGCGCGGCGGATTCAGCAGGCACGGATTGATTTGCCATTGCACCAAAACGACCCCGCCGGCAAGACTATTGCCGATATCTTCGAAGCCATTGCCGAAGAGCACCTGTTTGAACCGACGATACTATACGACTTCCCGGTCGCGATTTCCCCGTTATCCAAGAACAAGCGCGACGAGCCCGATTGGGTGGAGCGATTCGAAATTTATGTTGCCGGCATGGAGATCGGAAACGCCTTCAGTGAGCTGAACGATCCCGAGGAACAGCGCCGGCGCTTCGAACAGCAACTCGGGCAACGCGAACTCGGCGATGAGGAAGCTCACCGCATGGACGAAGACTACATCCGCGCCCTTTCCTATGGCATGCCGCCCACGGGCGGTGAAGGAATCGGCATCGATCGCCTTACCATGCTGCTTACCGGATCGAAATCGATTCGGGACGTGATCCTTTTCCCGCTGCTGCGGCCGGAGAAGCAACCGGAGTAAGTAGAGTAATTCCACAGTCGGCACCCCCTAAGTATCACCGCCGGGCTTCGAAGCCCGGCTCCTTCTTGGGGTAACCCTTCCGCGTATCCGGTCTAGGGAACCTCTGAACAAGAACCGTTCTGTAATCGAGAAGCAGGAGGTTCCAAACAAACATCTCGGTTATAGGTGCTGATTTCCCGTCCTGCGGCCGCATGCCGCAGTTTGGTGGCGGCG
>JBEKBO010000164.1:0-7809 GCA_050015355.1 Candidatus Korobacteraceae bacterium
CCCGTCGAGAAAGTTGAATCTGAAGTGATCTGCGTCCACGCATGACATAGCTATAGACTCCAATCCATTTCTTGCCAAGTGCCTATCTAGCTTACCTATCTATGCGGTCACAGTACTAGTGGGATTCCCCATAACGACACCCCATCGGTGCTGGAGCTGATGGAGAGTTGCTCATGTGAAAGAAGCATCCGATTGTTAAGAATCAATCAGAGATCGGTCGCAGGGCTAGATATGCCTGACGTTCAGCGTATGCAACATGGAACCAGCATTGGCAACGCGACCTTGGGCAAGATCACGCTGAATCTGGCTAAACTCGCTTAATGAAACCAACCTAAGCGGCTCAGCCAATTCAGTGATGGTTGGGGTGACTGGGCCAAACGGCTCCGGTTTGCCCCAATTAGGATTGCCGCGTCTCTTTGCCATAAACTCAGTTCTCCGCGATAAGATCGATCAAAAGTGAATTTTCTGGGGGGTTATTTACCGAAGCTCGATCAGCCGCACGATAAGCGCCGAGTTTCTTTCTTAGCGTTGTGAAGGACTGTTCTTATGTCGCAGCCACTAGTCATGAAGCACGACGCTGACAAGCGAGCTGTGGACGTGCATGCCGCCGCCGTTGTAGTCAATGAAGCCCAAGTCCCTGAACCGATTCATAAAGAAACTCACTCGCGAGCGCGTTGTGCCGATCATTTCGGCAAGGGTTTCCTGGCTCATTTTTGCGATGAGCGGTATCGGCTTGGATTCCTGGCCAAAGTTGGCCAACAGCAGTAGAAGCCGAGCGAGGCGTTTTTCGCTGGAGTTGAAGAGGTGATCCACCAAGTCCGCTTCCATGCGAATGTTCCGGAAAAGCAGGTAGGCGAGAAAGCGTTCGGCAAATTCCGGTTCCTTATGGAGCAAGCCTACCATTACCCGCTTCTCCACCCGAACAATGGTACTCCGTTCGACTGTGCTAGCGGTGGCCATGCGAAGCGGTTGGCCCGCCAGACAGCCCTCTCCAAAGAAGCTAGCTTCCGGCAGGATGGCAACGACGGCTTCTTTGCCACGCTTGGATACAACCGTGAGCTTCACCTTGCCGCTCTGGACGTAGTACACCGCATCCGCCGCGTCCCCTTGCGAAAAGACGGATTCATCCTCTTGGTATTCCTGTTCGCTTTTTCCAGTGGAGAGTTTTAAGAGGAAAGCGCGGGGATCGAATGCGGCAGTCCGTTCAGGTGACGCGCCAATCTCTGCCGGACTGAGCGTAGTTTCAAAAGCTGTACCCAGGCTCAAAGGCGCACGCTTACCTGGAATCTTCCGCTCTTTCTTCTCCATCACGACGGTACGTTTGACGGGCATAAACACCCCTGCTCCAGTATGCAGCTAATCACATAGGCGGAAGTATCGGGGGTGCTGCTAAAAATGGAGTGTTATGTCGGGGAAATCCCCGACAAGATGGGCGCAGATAGACTCCCCTACCGAGCCGAGAGGCCCGGTTCAACTCTCCAGCGACTCTGCGGCCAATAGGCCCATTCGGATCGCATACCGAACCACCTCACTGCGCGTCCGAAGCCCGAGCTTGTCAGCGATACGAGCACGATATGTTTCCACAGTTTTCACGCTCACAAGAATCCGTTCGGCGATTTGTTGACTGCTGTGTCCCTGCGCCACAAGTTTGAGCACCTGCTGCTCGCGGTCGCTGAGGATGTTTACCGGCAGCATGGAACCAGCTTTTGCGCCTCTCTTCGCAAGCACGTCCTGGACAAGAACGTTGGCCAGACTCGGGTCCACGAATGTCCCTCCGCGATGCACCGCTCGGATGGCTGTAAGCAGCTCCGCATCCACAGTCCGTTTCAACACGTAGCCAGAGGCGCCGGCGGCCAATACCGATCGCAAATAGGCAGAGTCATCGTGCATCGTGAGGATGAGCACACGGGTCTTGCGGCAGGTTCGCGCCATCTCCTGAAGCGCCCTCATGCCCCCGGCCCCAGGCATGGTGAGGTCCAGCAATGCCACATCCGGCTTTGTTTCCCGTGCCGCTTGAACGGCCGTTTCTCCATCGGGAGCTTCTGAGACAACTTCCATATCGGCCTGGGCGTTGACCAGCATTTTTAGCCCTGCGCGGAGAATTGCGTGATCATCCGCGATCATGACCCTGATCTTGTGCGTTCGCGCCGGCATTTTTAAATACTCGCCCGCCCCACCAAGGGCTGAAGGTCCTGGTTGTGAAGTGCAATTTGAACTAGAATTTTAGCCCCCTTGCCCGAGGACGTGAAACTGACCGTTCCGCCCAACATGGCTGCTCTTTCTCGCATGCTCTGAATCCCCAGGCGATGAGAGGAGGCAGCCACCGCATCAGCGTCAAAGCCACATCCGTCATCGATTACTGCTATCTCCAGGGCCGTGGCCGAACGCGCGAATATAATGCTGACCTGCTTGGCGCCCGAATGTCTTGCGACGTTGGTCAGAGCCTCCTGGAGAATGCGATACAACCCGATCTGGACCGCCAACGGCAAGCTGATGGAGTCCAGTTCACCCAGTGTGAGATCCACAGCTATCTTGTGGGTCGCTGCAAACTCGTCAACGTATCGGCTCAGTGCGACACCCAGGCCATGGTCGTCCAGCACCGTTGGGTGAAGCCCGCGGGCTAGCCGTCCGACCTCGTTGATCGCCCGGGCAGTGATTGCCCGCAGCCGATCCCCTTGGGCCTTAGCATCTGCCAGATTCTGGGAGTGTTCCAGAGTACGCAGGCCGACCAAGAGAGACGTGAGCAACTGGCCGGCTTCGTCATGCAATTCGCGCGCAACCCGGCGCCTTTCCTCCTCTTGTGCCGAAAGCACGCGTTCCAGGAGAAGCCGGCGTATCGCTTCGGCTTGTTTGATTTCTTCAACCTGCTTGCGTTTTTGCTCGCTCAGATCGGTTATCACCATGCCTAGAGCAAGGCCCTCGTATCCTCGAAACCTGTTCAGGGACAAATAGACCGGGACCAGACTCCCATCGCCGGAACGCAGGTTGAATTCACCTTTTGCAATCCCCTTCTGAGCCTCTGCCAGGAAAACTTCAAATCTGTCTCGCTCTGTTTCCGCAATCAGGGACTGAACCGCAATTCCGATAACTTTTCCTGGTGGCCTGCAAATCAGTTTTGCAAACTTGCGATTGCAGTAGAGCACAGCGCCATTCCGGGACAGAGTCGCCGCGCCTTCGCTCATGGCCTCCACCAGCATGCGATAAGCTGGTTCTCCACCGGCCAGAGTAACCACCTGCGGTCCGCGACGGCCGGAAACCATCAAAGCATCCACTTCGCCGGACCGTATGGCGTCCAGGGTTTCCTCCGCAGTTTTCAGCCGAGCGAGGAGCTTTTTTTGCCGATCCGGCGGCGTGGATGACGGCAGTTTCCGCGGAGATGGTCTGAGGCTTCCGCGAGTTCCTTTGGGCCCACCAACTTTGCCAGTCAGCCCTCCTTTGAGGACTCGGCCATCGGAACGCGCTCGCTTGTTAGACATCTGCTATTGGAGTCCTTACTTCAGCGCACCGGTTGAAGATCCAACCCCACAATGACACTCTCTGTCTTGGAAAGATTGCCAATGATTTTCTTGACCGGCGGCGGGAGCCTTCTCACCAGGGTCGGAATGGCGATGATCTGATCGCCCTTGGCCAGTTGCGGTTTCTTCAGCAAGTCGATGACTTCGATACGGTACTTGCCCTGCAATTGGTCCTCGCAAATCTTTTTGAGGTTGGCGATCGCCGCAATCGAATTAGTGGTTTGGCCCGCTATGTAAAGCCGCAATCGCCAAAAGTCACTCCTGCTGCTCTTGGCAGGGCGGCGCTTCGTTGCTGAACTCTTCTTCATGTCGTGCTCGATGTCTGATCCGGATGGGTCAACCTTGCTACTCGGCTGCCGCGACTGCACTTGCGCCTGCGACGGTCGTGGCCAGCGTGTGATCCTTCAGCTCGATGCC
Source organism: Candidatus Korobacteraceae bacterium (assembly GCA_050015355.1). GTDB lineage: Bacteria > Acidobacteriota > Terriglobia > Terriglobales > Acidobacteriaceae > CAWBRT01. The sequence continues at coordinate 3,933 of JBEKBO010000164.1, forward strand.
CAATTCGATGCCGCGGCTACTCACGATTAGCTCACGAGCTTCGCGCGAATGTGCCATGCCGCGGGATTTCAGAACGTGAAGCTCGCGTCTCTGTCGTCCATTGGGTTTGCTGTCCCGCAACACAATCCAGGTGTCCATGAGGGAGGAGACGGCCGCCGCAGTTCTCTCCTGGGGGTCTCCTGCGAATGTCAGATTCGTAAACATCGATGTGATCTGTTCCACCTTTAGAAAATCGACCAGGCGCATGAGCATCGATTTAACGCCATAAATGCCCGAGGCCGAAACCAGGTTCGTGATCGGGTCGATGATCACGACGCTGGGTCGAAGCTGGGCGACCATTTGGTGAATAACGGCCAAATGTCCTTCCAGGCCGACGCTGGTTGGCCGCATCGCGTGGAAGTGCAATAAGCGTTTTTTTACCCACCGCTCCAGGTCAATGCCAACCGAGCGCATGTTACGGAGAATCTGGCTGGGAGATTCTTCAAAAGCGAAATACAGGCAAGATTCGCCACGGGCGCAGGTGGCGCTGGCGAAGCTTGCCGCCAGGCTGGACTTCCCGGTTCCCGCCGTACCCGTCACCAGCACACTGCTTCCACGGAAGAACCCCTTACCTTCCATCATCTCGTCCAAAGCGACAATTCCCGTTGAAACGCGGTCCGTCGATGCTTTGTGGGCAAGTGCCAGTGAGGTGATCGGCACCACCGAGATGCCCTCGCGATCAATCAGGAACGGATACTCATCGGTGCCGTGGGAAGTGCCCCGGTACTTGACGATTCGCAGCCGCCGCGTGGAAATCTGTTCCGTTACCCGGTGGTCCAGCGCGATCACGCAGTCGGCGACGTATTCCTCCAGCCCGTGACGGGTCAGCGTGTGCTCTCCCGCTTCCCCGGTAACGACAGCGGTAAGCTTGTGGTCTTCCAGCCACTGGAACAGCCGGCGGAGTTCCGCTCGCAGCATCGTTGAGTCAGTTAGTCCGGAAAAAAGCGCCTCGATGCTGTCCAGGACAACGCGCTTTGCTTTGATCGCTTTGACCGCGTGGGCTAAACGGATGAACAGGCCATCGAGGTTGTATTCTCCCGTCTCGGCAATCTGGCTTCGCTCGACGGAAACGTGGTCCACCAACAGCTTCTTGCGTTTGGCAAGCTCACGCAAATCAAAACCCAGCGATGCGACGTTGGCCGCCAGCTTCTCCTCGGTTTCTTCGAAGTCCATGCATACGCCAGGCTCGCCGTATCGAACAGCGCCGTGCACCAGGAATTCCATCGCGAGCAAGCTCTTGCCAGATCCTGCGCTGCCACACACCAGCGTGACACGCCCTTTCGGCAGGCCTCCGCCTGCGACTTCATCCAGTCCTTGAATTCCTGTCGGGGCCTTGGCGAGCGTGGGGCGAATGATTTTCGGTTTGGCGCGGGGCATAGCAACACTCCTGAAACCAAATCTCCCTTGGGTCAGGTGCCGAACATTGGATCAAGTGTCTTTTATACCATGTACAGGTTCCGATGCGCAGGAGCGGGGCACAAGTAGTACATAGTTTCGGAACTGCTTGAGATCGCCAAGCATTCGCGCCCAACGGCTGATCTGGCGCATCTTCACTTTTGCGAAAAGGGCAGATTCTCGGCGATAACTTTTGATTTTGCGAAGGTTGTCAGGGCAAGGATGGGCGAGAGTGCCTGCCTACATTTTCGATAGGGCACAGCCAGAGCGTCCCGATTGGCAGCGGCGAAACTTCGCGTGGCGACGTCACCGAAACTACACGAGCTATGCCAGGCGAACTCCCATTGCGTGTGCGCGGATCGGGTCAAACTTATCGAACACCTCTTCCGTCACCTCCGCCGCTGGCTTTTGCTCCAACTCCTCCAACTCATAAGTGGTGGTGATCTCAATTGGAAGACCGTACATCCGGTAGAACTTCAGCAATTGGTTTGGAGTAGCCTTCAAGGTGTTCTCCTCCACTCCGCACATCTCCCGCGCAGAATCTTGGCGATTGTTATTATCGAAGTGCAGAACGGCAAAAACTGGTCAATAGTGAACATTGAGGCTTGGAATGTATCTAGCCCTCCCCCCAAAACGTAAAATTGACCAAACTTTGATGCTTTGGAGCCAAGACGTTCCTCACAGTGCAAGTGAAGAAGCCGAGCTTCACCATCGGTCGGTTGAGCTGAAAACAAAACCCCAAGCCGGGACTCAGGGTTTTGCGGGGGTAGAAAACGAAAACAAGTTGCAGCTATTGTCGAAGTGCAGGATCGAAAAAACTGGTCAAAATTGAACACTGGGGACCAAACTTCCCAAATCGGGAATACGGCCGTAAGGGGCTGGAATGGCCGCGCTGCCTCACCGGAGTACGTCACGGAGGTATCAGATCTGGCGATGGTTGAGATTTGAGTTCGTAGCGGTTAGGAGTGGCTGGTAATCATCGCCGGCGATGTGCCAATTTGTGACGTTTAGCCGATCTCGGCAACTTTCTCACCAAGGTCCTGTTGCGTAGCTTTGGCCCGCAGTCCGTCTGGCTCCCCCGATTAGATTCCAAAAACCATCTCCCATTGAGGAATCGACATAATAAATGATGGGGAAGCAATGCCCGCGATGGAAATAATGCCCTCATCACCCAAGTTTTCATCAAACAGCGGGAAGCAGCCCGGATTGTCTTCCAAGAATCGCGTGTACCGCTCCATCGGCCTATTCATCATGCCGCCTTTTGTCTCATCCTGTTTCCAACCGCCAACAAGACACGGATCTTTGCCAAGCTCGCTGCCGATCACCGGGTCTTTGATTTGCTTTGGGATGCTTGGGACCGAAGTCATTTTGTTTGCCTTAAACAACCATAATGTTACGCATTCGGCAGCGATTCCTAATACTGCCAAGAGCGTTACGAGCATCAGCGACGCATTCACCTTGAACGTCCTTTCTACGTTGTAGAATTCTGGCGCTACGTCGTGACCGTTTGCGTTTCCTGCGGCTGGGTACAAACAATCCGCCTGTAAGCCACCCTCACAGGGCCCAGCGTCTCCAACGCTACTAAGTGCCGAAGTGAATGTCTGCTCAATATTGCTCAAAGTCGAAAGCGTCGGACGCCGAAGTGCGTACAGTCTGCGGTGACTGGAGAAACACCGAATGCCGGTTTCAGGATCATCACGGCGCCGGCAATCATCGGGCTGAGCAGTAAGCCGAAGAGCGAATTCCCGCTTTACATCTTTTGTCGTTCATCGCCGGGTTCCGATAGCGGTTGAACCACTGGGGGCGCGCCCAGATCCCGGTCTTCCCCGGCGGCGTGCTATTACTCCTGTTGTTTCTGACGCCGATTCTCCAAGCTCAATCGTTCTCCATTCCATCGTTATGTTTAATAGGATGCTCTTACGTCCATGACGCCCACATGGGGCTAGCCGCATGAAAAAGAGTCGAGCGCGACGGAACTCAGCGCACGTGGGAGCGGTATTCCCGTTTTCGCCGAATCCCGCAATCTGATTGACGATCCTGGCCCCTGCAGCGGAAGAGTACCAGGGTCGAACCATCCATGTGACATGCGTGTCATAGCCTGAGAGTCGCATCAGCGCCGGAACCATGAGCCCGGTGAAAGCCGCTATCGGATTGTTGCCGAACGTCGAGAACAATAGCTTGAACCAAACTACATCCGGCTTGATGTCTCGAATCGCTTTCCACAAGCGCATGGGATTCGATAGTTTGTTGAATGACCAACATCGTACTACCTCGAACCCTGGAAGCTCCGGACAAGGCGATTCCAGTTCGTCCGCCAATATGGTAAGGGCCTGCGCATAAATAAAGTCTACATTTCTACTCATGAGGCGAAACTAAATAGTTCCAGTCTCCATGAAAAGCTGCTGGCGCCAAGTTGAGGGTGGCCATTTCTGCATCAGGGATC
>JBEKBO010000165.1:0-7788 GCA_050015355.1 Candidatus Korobacteraceae bacterium
GCCATAGCCCAGGCGGAGCTGCCAGATAACTTGCGCGTTTACGTGCCCGATCCTACGGGTCCTGACTCTTACCCCATCGTTACTTTGACCTGGATACTTCTTTACAGGAACTACACAGACGCGCGGAAGGCTCTTGCACTGCACCAAATGTTGCGCTGGTGCCTGACCGACGGCCAGAAATACGCGCCCGAGCTGCACTACGTTCCTTTGCCCGCGAATGTTATCGCACGATCACTCGTGGCTCTGGATAACATAGAGCCACAGAAGCAGTGATAACACCCGGCGGAGCGCAGCTCATCGAGATCGGTATTCGCGTTATGGCATCGGGTAACCGCGACTTTGGAAACGGACAATTTCTCTTCGTTGCGTATTGGCCAGAGAAAGGAATTCAAGACCGTAACGATGTCCTGTTCGGCTGCGAATCACCGCACGAATTTTCAGCGGAGTTGCCGTCCCGCCAGAAACTCGTCTCCGCCTACGCGCGACAACGTGTCGGTCGCGCGCAGCCGTGCCAGCAGGCGGGCAGCGATCGTGCGCAGCACGTAATCCCCCCGCATCGTGGCCGTGCGTATCATTGACTTGCTTGAATTCGTCCAGATCGATGCAAAGAATCCCCACCTTCCGTTGTGCCTGCGTGCACGCGCAATTGCCTCGGTGATGCGGTCGTCGCACAACCTGCGATTGGGTAATTGGGTAAGCGAATCGTAGTGTGCCCGGTGGAAGAGCTCTTCCTGCATGCGCGCATGATCGATGGCGAGCGCGGCTATACGGGCGGCCGACAAAAATACATCCAGTTCTTGCTTCCCAGGTTGCCGGCGCTCGCTGGGCTGCCCAGCAATGGAGCCGCCCACCACGACGCCATGGCTTTTTGCGCAAACAATTCTAAAGGACTCGCGATTGCCAGCTCCTTCTCGATGTCGGCGATCAGTACGGCTCGCATCTCTATCTCCGCGATCTGTGGCGGACTGGCCACATCCTCAAGTACTGGCTTCAGCGCCGCCAGAAACTGACGTGATAAGCTGGGAGCGATTGAACGCTTCGTCAACGTTTACACCGATTATGGATCACGCGCATTGGCAGCAGCAGCAATCTAAGGCGATACTTCATACGAATGAGACTTATGGTCAGGTTGATTTACGGCGCCGGTTGGGACTTCGCCGTTTAGGGCTTGCAGGATGCTGCGTGCCGCCTGACGTTCAATCTCCAATCGAACTTCACGCGCGGCCGAACCAAGATGAGGGGTGAACAGGGTCCGGTCAGCGGCCTCCAGCAAAGCGCACGGGATGGTGCGCGAGCGATTCGTCCGCGCCCAGTCCTCCATCTCAAACACGTCCGCCGCGTAACCGCCCAGCCGGCCGGCCGCGAGGGCCTCCGCCACCGCTTGCTCGTCTACCACAGAACCGCGGCAGACGTTGATCAGAAACGCGCCCGGTTTCATTGCCGTGAGCGTGTCGCGATTGATCAGGTGAACGGTCTCGCTGGTCAGCGGCAACAGGGGAACAACGAAGTCGCTCACCGCCAGCAAGTCTCCTAAAGATGCGCGTCGAACACCGCAGTCGCGCTCAATGGACGCCGGCAGTTCGCGGATGTCGCTGTAGAGCAGCGTGAGATCGAAGCCCCGCAATCGCTTGGCCAGTGCCTGGCCGACTGCACCCATGCCGATGATGCCGAGCGTGTGTCCGCTCAAACCGGTCCCATAGAGATGCGGGCGCCAGCCTCGAAACGCTCCGCTGCGCACGTAGCGATCGCCCTCCGCGATTTTCCTGGTCAGTCCCAGCAGCAAAGCGATGGTCAATTCGGCGGTGGGAACGGTGAGCAGGTCCGGCACGATAGTGAACCACACTCCGCGCTGCGTGCAGGCCGCAACGTCGAAGTTGTCATAACCCTTTAACGCGGCGGCCACGATTTTCAGCCGGGGACAGCGATCCAGGAATTCCGCATTCAGCGAGTCCGGCATGAACGCCATCAAGCCTTCCGCATCCGCCGCTCGCCGCAAGATTTCCTCACGCTCCAGCGTGTCGGGAGACTGATTGGCACGGACCTCGCACGAGGTTCGCAGAAGATCAAGAATTTCCTCGTGCACGCGATGGGTAACCACTACCTTCGATTTCACGATAGCCTCGCTCTATTTGAATTTCTTGCGCAGGAAACCGTTGAAGCTGTCGACCAGGGTGACCATGGCCAGGATCATCAGCAAAATGGCCGACACTTCCCGGTACTGCATAATGCGCAAGGAGCCTATCAGCTCAAAGCCGATGCCGCCAGCCCCGACCATCCCCATCACGGTCGAAGCGCGGAAGTTGTATTCCCAACGATAAACGTCGGTATCGGCGAACAACAGATTTCTGCAAAACGATTCGACCAATGCAGAGCTAAAAAGAGAGATTCCTGATAAAAGATCCATAAAAAGCGCATAGCCACGAATACCGCACCAATTTTAGGCGTGAACACAGCCCTAAGTCAGGAAGGTTCGCGCTCGGCGGAAAATCGTAGTAGCCTGTTCGGGGCCACTCGATGGACTTACACATACAAGAACAGCTTCGCGACATACTTTCCCGAGGGCGTTGGGAGGGTGCCGTTTCTCTGCTGCAAGAATTGAAACCGGAAGCAGCCGCCGAAGAGTTCATGGTGTTGTCGTTTGACGAGCAGCAGAACTTGTTCCGCCGCTTGCCCACGGAGTTCGCCGCCAAGCTGGCAGCTCACTTTCCCTACTATCACCTGTACGTGCTGTTGCATTCGCGGCCGGCGCATGAGATGCGCGCAATCGTCGACGGCATCAACCCGGATGATCGCATGCGCTTCTTCGATGAACTGCCGGAAGAAGCATGGCAGCGTTTCATGAACGAATTGTCAGCCGCGGTGCCGGCTGACGCGCAGCACGAACGGACCGCGCCTACGCCAATCCATGCAGCCGTCCCTGCCGCACCGGTCGTGGCGGCAGAGCGGATCATTGAGGCGCGTGGCATCGAAAAATATTTCCAGCAGCCTGACGGAAGGCGGATTCAGGTGATCGCTCCCACGGATTTTGTGGTGGAGTCGGACGCGATTGTCGCCGTGCTGGGGCCTTCAGGCTGCGGTAAATCGACCCTCCTGCGCATCCTCTCGGGACTCGCGGCTCCTTCCGCCGGCGAAATCCACTGGCATGGAAGGCGATTGTGCGATTGCAGCCCCAATGTGGCGATCGTTTTCCAGAGCTTCGCGCTTTTTCCGTGGCTCACGGTGCTGGAGAATGTTGAGGCACCGCTGCTCGCTCGCGGCATTCGGCATGTCGACCGTCATCGCCGCGCCCTGCGAACTCTGCATACCGTGGGATTGAAAGGGTTCGAAAGCGCTTATCCCAAGGAGCTTTCCGGGGGCATGAAGCAGCGCGTTGGATTCGCACGCGCGTTGGCGGTTGAACCGGAGGTTCTGTTCATGGATGAACCTTTCTCCGCGCTCGACGTGCTGACGGCCGAGAATCTTCGGGGTGAACTGCTGGAGCTGTGGCTCGACAAGAAGATCCCGACGAAAAGCATATTCCTGGTTACACACAACATCGAGGAAGCCGTTCTGCTGGCCGACCGAATCGTCGTGCTCGGGCGCAACCCTGCCCGGATTAGAGCGGATTTCCAAGTTCCATTGCGGCAGCCCAGAGAGCGCAATTCCGCCGATTTCCTGCTGTATGTCGACTACATTTATAAGGTCATGACACAGCCGGAGCTCGAACTCGCACCGCCCTCGAAGTCGCAGCGGGCGACGAAGCCACCGTACCAGATGCTGCCGCATGCACGGCCAGGCGGCATCGCGGGGCTTTTGGAGCTGCTGAAGGATCGCGGCGGAAAAGAGGATTTATACCACATAGCGGAAGATCTGTTAATGGAAGTGGACGATCTGATGCCGCTCGTCGAAGCCGCGGTGCTGCTTGGTTTTGTGAAGTCGGCCGCGGGTGACATCGAGATGACCCAAGCCGGCGCGGAATTTGCCGAGGCTGGTATCGCAATGCGGAAGAACCTGTTTCGCGAGGCCGCTCTCGCCCGTGTCACTCTGCTGCAACAGATGCACCACGCTCTTGAGAGCAAGTCTGACCACTCGATTCCGCTGGAACTCTTCCGGGACGTTCTGGATGAACATTTTTCCGCAGCGGAGGTGCAGCACCAGATTGAAACCGCGCTGCATTGGGGCCGCTATGCCGAAATCTTCACCTATGATTCGGAAAACGACAGACTGTTGTCGCACCAGCAGGCAAGCTCCGGAGAACTTCACTGATGCCTCCGACGATGATGGCGCAGAAGACCGATAAGGCTTCATCTCGAACTCCACCCTGGGGTGTGGTGCTATCTCCTGCCGCGTCTTGGTTGCGAGACTTGCCCGTAATCCTGGCCGGCCTGGGGTTGTTCTACGGTTTGCTGTCGTTTGCTCATTACTGGAACGGGCCCATCAACGCGCACGCCGAGATTGACCTTTCCGCGGCCGCGCTGCCAAGGTACGCATTGTATTCGGTGGCGCGAATCACGGCCGCATATGTTCTCAGCCTGGGCTTCGCCGTCGGTTATGGCTATGTCGCCGCATACAACGCCAAGGCAGAGCGCTTTCTGATTCCTCTTCTCGATACGTTGCAGTCCATCCCCGTCTTAAGCTTTCTTCCCGGCGTGATGCTTGCCATGGTCGCACTGTTTCCAGACAGGCAATTAGGCCTCGAGCTGGGATCGATCCTGCTGATCTTCACCGGGCAGGTCTGGAACATGGCTTTCAGCTTTTATGCTTCGCTCAAGAGCATCCCGCGCGAAATGCGGGAAGCGACGCAGGTCTATGGGTTCAACGGATGGCAGAGATTCCAGCAACTGGAGCTTCCGTATGGATCGATCGGGCTGATCTGGAATTCGATGATGTCGGTCGCCGGGGGATGGTTTTTCCTGATGGCGTGCGAGATGTTCGTGCTGGGGAATCGGGATCTCCGGCTCCCCGGCCTCGGCTCTTACCTGCAAACCGCCGCGAATGCGGGAAACACGCGGGCGATCTTGTATGGTCTTTCGGTGATGATCGCGGTCATCGTTCTTATCGATCAACTAATCTGGCGGCCAGTGATCGCCTGGGGTGAAAAGTTCAAGTTCGAACAGATCGAAGCCGTGGAGACACCGCACTCGGCTGTTTTGGACTTTCTACGGCATTCGCGGCTTCTTCACGCTGTCGCCCGGGTGTCCTTTACTCCCGTGCGCGAAGCATTGGACCTGTACGCTGCGAGAAAACACTGCGGTGCCGATGCGGGTTCGTCGCGGCACTGGGCGGGGAAGTGGCCGCGCCGAGCGTTGCTGGTTACTTTGCTGCTTGGCATGGGATATGCCGTGACCAAGATGTGTCTCATGCTCGCCATGCTTTCGCGAGGGGAGCTGCGCGATATCATCGCCGGCGCCGGAGCCACATTTCTCCGCGTTGAGGCTACGCTGTTGCTCGCCGCATTGTGGACGATACCGGCCGGCGTGTTCATCGGATTGCGTCCAAGAGTCTCCGCCGTGTTGCAGCCAATCACTCAGATTGCCGCCTCAGTGCCCGCGACCGCCTTGTTCCCGATCATACTTCTACTTTTAATCCGGGCTGGCGGCGGCCTTGGGATTGGTTCGCTAGTTCTGCTGCTATTGGGGACTCAGTGGTACATCCTTTTCAACGTAATTGCCGGTGCCTCGGCAATCCCATCGGACTTGAAAGAAGTTTGTGAAGTGTTCCGTTTCGGCAAGCTCGAGCGATGGCAGAAGCTGATCTTGCCCGCGATCTTTCCCTATCTGGTTACTGGTTTTGTTACAGCCTCGGGCGGCGCGTGGAACGCGAGCATTGTTGCGGAGTACGTTCACTTCAAAGGCCAGACTTTTTCGACAGTCGGACTGGGCGCGGTCATCAGCCACGCGACCGACGCCGGCGACTTCCGTCTGCTGCTAGGGGCGACCATCGTCATGGCAGCAATGGTAGTCAGCATCAACCGCCTGTTGTGGCGGCGTCTCTATGCTCTTTCTTCAACCCGGTTCAAGTTGGAATGCTAAGAAGACTCATTCGCATTCATTGAGCCGCATTACAGAGATGCGAGACAAGCCGTTGGCGAGCAGATAGGCTTGCAGATCCCTTTCCCTTACCTTGCAAGTTGAGCTACTCGCCTCAGCGGGAAAGCTTTTCGGCCGGAGTCGTTCGCGGCTCGAAGATTTGCGGTCCAGCAAAACGAGCCAAAGAACCTAGTTCCTCCTCGAATCGCAAAGCACAGTTGTGTTTGCCGAGTCGTTCGCCTGATCTCGGCGCTCCGAACTTCACACATTGGGCACCCACTGCGACGGCAATATCAGTGATGGGGTCGTCGATGCTTCCTCCCGCCCTTCCTGAGCCAAAGACTTTGTACCCGTGTGCCTGTGCATAACGGGCTGCCTCGAGAGCCTCGGAAATGGTCCCGACCTGGTTGGGCTTAAGCAGCATTGCATTCGCGGCCCCAAGCTCGACCGCACGCTTGAGGCGCTGCAGATTGGTTACAAGCAAATCATCGCCGACAATAATGGCCGGGATTCGACGGGTGATCTCCGCGAAACCCTCGAAGTCGTTCTCGTCCAGTGGATCTTCGATCATGAACAAATCGTATTTGCGGGCGAGGCCTTCGAGCAGGCCGATAAGGTCCTCTCGGCGCAAGAGTTTTCCGCAAAGATGGTACTGGCCGGTCGCGGAGTCATAGAACTCGCTGGCAGCGCAGTCCAAGCCAACCCGGCATTGGCCACCGTAGCCCGCCGCCTCCGCCGCTGTGAGCAGAAGTTCAAGCACCTCTCCAGGGTCGCTCGTGGGGACGCCATATCCGGCGGACGCACCGATATAGAGACGATCTCTGCCGTAGCGCCGCTTGATGACCTCGCCTAAAGCGGTATACACCTCGACACCGATCTGCAATGCTTCCGAGTATCGCTTGGCTGTCGCGGGTATGAGGTGAAATTCCTGTATCTCCAGTTGAGCGGCGGCAAACGACCCGCCATTGATCATGTTGAACATCGGTACCGGAAGCATGCAGACATCCGGCCCGCCCAAGTGCCGGTAAAGCGGCACATGCAGGGTCGCGGCCGCCGCGCGCGCCACGGCAATGGACACGCTGTAGATGGCATTAGCGCCAAGCCGCGACTTGTTCGCGGTCCCGTCCAACTCGATCATCAGTTCGTCGATGGCCTTCTGGTCCATAACACTGCGACCCTTCAACACCGGAGAAATCACCTCCAGCACGTTGCGCACCGCGCGCTGAACGCCTAGTCCACCATAACGTTTGCCGCCATCCCGCAACACGAATGCCTCGTGTGCGCCGGTGGAAGTTCCGCATGGAGATGCGCCGCGTCCTAGCACGCCATCATTGGTGATAATGTCCACCTCGACCATGGGCCGTGCTTTGCTGTCCAAGATTTCGCGAGCCTTTATTCCCGTAATCACATCATTTGCCATCGATATCCCCCCAAGTTGTTGGCGTCAGCTCAGCGCTTCGCCGGAAACATAAATAATATTCAGATCGCAGACGTTGGTCCCCGTATTGCCCGTGCAAACGGCGTCGCCGACGGCTCGAAGAACCACCGAGCTGTCGTGTGTCACCAGCAACTTATATGGGTCCAAACCTTTTTCTCTTGCGCGCTCGATGGTGGTTCCGTCGACCAACCCTCCCGCGATCGCAGTAGGACCGTCGGTTCCATCGGTGTCCAAAGCGCACAAGCAAATACCGCGGTGGCCCGCAACTTCAAGGGCAAAGCCCAGGGCAAGTTCTTGCGAGGGACCGCCTTCGCCACATGCGCCTTCCACACGAGTGGTAGT
>JBEKBO010000166.1:0-7773 GCA_050015355.1 Candidatus Korobacteraceae bacterium
CGATCCCCAACTCGCGTTTCCCCCGGTCATAGCCGATCGCAGCAATGCTCGTCGAATCCACCGCCACACACTTCATCATGCCAGTCTAACTGCGACAGAGTTTATGAGACCACTTCTAGTCTGTTCCTTGACCGCACTGCCTTCGAAAGCGATGGAGTGATGGTCATCAACCGGGTGAAATGGCATACCGTTTTCACCGGTACACGGGGAGAGTGGGGAGCGGTGAATACATTAATGAATGACAAAGTGCAATTGACGTTGGAAGAAACACTGCTGCGGCGTGTGGCATGGTGGCTGGTCCCACTGGTGACGATCTCCTACCTTATCGCCTATATAGACCGTGCGAATGTTGGCTTCGCAAAGCTGACGATACTTCCCGGTTTGCACATGAGCGAGGCTTCGTACGGCTTTGCGTCCTCGCTGTTCTTCATCGGCTACATGTGCTTCGAAGTACCGAGCAACGTGGCCATGAACCACTTCGGCGCCCGAGTCTGGATCGCGCGCATCATGTTTACCTGGGGCCTCGCCACGGTCTTTCTAGCCTTCACGCCTGGGGTGAGGTTCTTCCAGATTTGTCGCTTCGTGCTCGGTGCAGCCGAGGCCGGCCTTTACCCCGGTATCATCTGTTACCTGTCGCTATGGTTCCCACAAAAACAGCGGACCGGGATTATAGGCCTTATGACATTGGGCAGCAGCATGGGCAACATGCTGGGCTCGGCCATCGGCGGTGGGTCGCTCGAGCTGAACGGTCTGTTGGGCTTACAGGGTTGGCAGTGGGTGTTCCTCACCACCGGTGTTCCTGCCGTGCTGATGACCTTTGTGATTTTGGCCTTTCTGCCCAGCACGCCAGAAACGGCGCGGTTCCTGACGGATGCGGAGCGGGACGCGATCACTGCGGCACTGCAACGCGATCCCCCGCCGCGCAAGGTTGCGGGGGACGCGCCCTGGTCGGCCTCTTCCATTGTGACGGTCGGACTATTGAGCCTGGGCTGGGGCACCACCGCGGCGTCTATCTACGGCGTCGCCTACTGGCTGCCGACGCTGGTGAAAGGCTTCGGGGTCAGCAGTGGCACGAATGGGCTGCTGAATATGGTGCCATGGGGGCTGACGTCGTTGGTGCTGCTCTGGCTGCCGCGTCGGCTGACGGATGTGCGCAAGGCGCTGTTGGCCGCGATCGCCGCAGCGGTAGTCGGCATCGTGCTGTTCCTGATCAGCATCTCGCCGGTGCCGAACGTGATCCGCTTTGCGGCGTTGGCGCTGGGAGCGCCGACCCTGTATCTGATGCTTCCTTGTTTTTGGGCCATGCCGCCGAGACTGCTGCCGAAATCGTTCCTGAAAGGCTCGGCGGGTGCCGCCGCACTTGCCTTTATCGCCACCGGCTCCCCCCTGGGCGGGTTTGCGGCGCAAAACGTCATGCCGTGGGTCAACAAAATGACGGGCAGCGCCTCCGCGCCGATGATCGTACCCGCCCTATGCCTGGCGCTACTCGGCATCGGGGCCATCGTAATCTACCGGGTTTTGGGCGGGAGTCGTTTGGCTGCAAACGGACTCGTGCAATCTGATGGAAATTGAATTTCCGTCGCCCCCTGGTGCGGGTCGGCCCCGCTGAGGGCAGCGTTTTTGCGGTGGCTCAAATCGATGAGAAAGCTCCGACCGGCTTTTTGCTGCCGCAAAGAACGGGCAGCAGGATTTCAGGTCTGCCAGACTCGGAGTACCTGTTCGTCGGCCTCATGCATGACGAGCTGTTTGATCCGACCACAATGCAACGGGGGGAGCCCACAGCAACAATCTCAGAAACAGCGGACGCGATCAATCAAAGTGCAAAACAGGCGACCGTCTTCATAGCACGCATCTGCTTACGTTCCTGTTGCTCGGACAGGAACATGCCCTGTCCGTCTCCGGCGCTTCGGTGTCCGTCCTCTGTCGCGGAGTCGCGGAAATAGTCGAGGATGAAAACGCGCAGCGACGAGGCCAGCGAGCCCAGCGGCGTCTTGCCTGAGCCTCACTTCGGAGCAGTACGTCCGGTTCAAGGTTCTGTTAGCCTTTACAGAATAGCAAGGCAGAACCAGCGAGGTGGAAATGGAAGACAGAGTAAAGCAAACTGAAGCTTTCGCACAGATGCTCGGAACGATGAATGTTCCAGCAGCAGAGCGCCCTCAGGTGATGCGGGGGGTTAACCTGTTCTTTGATCGTGGATGGCCGAGCAATCACTTCACAGTGGATATGGCCGCCCGGGCTGGCGCAGGCCTCGTTCCTCCTGTATACGAGGGACTTGACAGCGTCGCCAGGCCCGTGCGTCGGCGAATCCTAAAGCGCATGGCGGGCACAGGCCGGCTTCCAAAGGCTGGCCGGTGGGTCTCCGGGCAGCCCCTTTTTTACCGACTCAACCCGTATTTGACCGCCATGTGGTACGCGTAAAACAGGAAACGCATAGTTGAATCGATAATGCAGAACCTCAAAAACCGCGGGTCTTTTTCATACGAAGCGATCAGGTCCGCTTCATCATAGGTTTTGATCGCGCTAAGGTGCTTGATGAGTTGGGACTTGTCGTTCCGCTGCTTCACCAGCTCGATCAGGCTCACATCTGCGCGATCCTTGGGTTCGAGTGCCCGGCGAGGTTGAACGTAACATATTCGGCGATCACGCCACGGTAGGCGTATTCAATCCGGTCTCGAACCAGTTCAAGCATACCCCTGGACAAGCTGACGGATGCTCTCAATATCGGCAGCTGGAGCATGGCGAACGCCGCCCGACGGGCCGTTTCGCAGTTTGTAAGTCTTTATACTCAGCTAGCGAGCCTGTCCATGCTGTGCCATCCACCATTCGTAGTCAGAATCATCGTCCGGCGGGCGAAACCGCGCCCTTTTTTCAATGGAATTGATGACTCCAACTATCGCTTCATCAGACTTCGCGTGCGCCCATTCGCGAACAATGGCTGCAGTGCTGAGCGTTCGCACCCCGATCTCTTTTGCCAAATGTTTTGCCTTTCGATCATCCGTCACGAGCACATATGCCCTCGCTTCCGCCACTGCGAGGCACATTGCTTCGCCGTCATCAATTGCGGCAGCATAGGTGACGAAGCGCTCTTCCTCGTCTGGAGCCAATTCGCATTCGAACATAATGCCAGCCTCAATCCATCGTACCGGCTCCACAGAATCAAGTTGTGAGCCGTCTGCGGATCTTATGAATAGGCACTCGGTCTTCACGACGCGGCACAGAAAACACCTATCAGCAATTGCCTGCAGCATCTCGGCGAACACTTCTGCTGCGGCAAGATTTATAAGCGTGCTGGCATCGATAACAGCCGATGATTGAGTGAGCACTTGGAACTAGCTCCCGGTCAACCGGCGACCGAGGTCGGAGGTGTAATAAGTGAATTCCTCTTCTTCTGCATGAATTCGCTCGGAATGCTTTTCCACCTGCTCTCGTGCCGTTAGCCGGTCGACTCGAAGATAACGCGCAAGCTCGCCCTCGCTAATCAGACCCTTCTTGAATGCGTACACCGCCATCGTCACGTATTGGCGTGGCATGGTTTCAGTCACCGCCGACGCGGCATCGATGCCCAAGATTTCCTGGGCTTTGCGTACTTTGAATCCTTCTGCTTTTAGTTTGTCCCAAGTTCCGTACGGTAGGCGCTTAAGGTTCTCTAGCCTCAGAATGAGAGCCTGCACCGAGACCTGGTAAATGTTCGCCAGATCGCAGATGTGAGCCAGAGTAATACCGGAAGGAAGTGACCGATGCAGTTCCGTTATTCTTCGGTTGAGACCGCTGGCTGGCATCAGAAAACACTCGGCAAAGCTGTCGGTAAGCCGTTCCTTCGCATTGCGCCGCTTCTTAGTGAACAGAACAGTAACCTCGGACTGATATCGCGTCATCAGGAAATGGCCAAACTCGTGAGCGAGGGACCAGTTCCGACGGTCACGGGGGTGGTTTAGGTTGATTCCAACGCACGCCCCCAGGTTCTCGTTGTATGCGAACACTCCTGCGATCTTTGCGGGCATAGGAAAGTAGAAGATTCGTATTCCCACTTGACTTGCCAATCTGTCGCGAAGATCGGGAGCTGGGCCATCTCCCATCCCGAGGCGTGCTCTTTCGGCGTTGGCTATGTCCTCCCCAACCTGCTCCGGACTCGCGCCACTCATCTCATAAGGCTGCGGGTAAAAGCGTGGCGCCAACATGTCAGTGACACGTTCCAGTTCGGCGAAGTCCTCGGCTCGCGTTTGTAAGTCCGAGCCAACCTGCTCAATCGACTCATCGTAGTCTTGTGCGCTTCGAAATTGCGGAACGAAGCTCTCTGTGATTACTTTACGGCTAACAAAATCGGAAACCGGTCGTCGGTAAAGCTGCGCGAGACTGATTAGTTCGCCTGCAGCAATGCGGCGCTCGCCTTTCTCAATGGCGACGATAGTAGTCCGGGCCACCGTGAGTTCGTCTGCGACCTGCTGCTGGGTTAGGTTCGCTGCTTTCCTCGCGTCCTGAAGGCGTGCACCCAGCATTCGGGGATCGAGCTGTTGCAGAATTTCTTCCATGCTTCTCCTCCTACCACTGCGCGCTACGCAGCAACTTGCATCGGCAGATGCTGCAATGCTGAGAAGTTGAACCAATCGGCAACATGCTTCCGGTATAGTCGGATGATCTCCTCTGGTACATCAGGGCGATTCCGCTCCGACGTTAGTTCGACAACAGCCAGTTGCAACTCAGGAAATTCCAGCATGACGTTACGCCACTCGGCAGTTGATGAAAGACACCGGCGCAGGCGTGATGCTTGCCAAGTCATTGCCAGCAAGCCTCGTATTTGGCGTCGCTTTGGATGCCACTCCGGACTGACACAATCGTTCAGATACAGACGATGATCGAACTCAGCCAGATTCGCCTGTTCTAGTGCATGGCGTCTCAGTAGACAGGAGGTACAAAATCCGCAATGTTCTCCCGAATGTCTTAGACCGTCACATGAGAAAGTATGAGCAATTCCAGCGGCCGCCCGAGCTACCGCCGGATGGCGACACATCTCGACTTTCGTCACAAACATCGAGCGGTTTTCTATTGCAAAGGGACGACCTACAACCTGGGAAACTAGGAGTGCTACATTGCGCAAGCTCCGGGGATGCATCGCACGCGTGGTGTCCGTCCCGACCTGTGATAAATCGTATGGAAGGTTGATAGCTCCGATGCCGTTCTCATATACGTGGAGCCGATCTGAACCAGCGCTCAAGGCGACGACGGCACCTAGCAGAAGAAAAACAAAGCCGCGCGTCCGGCGCGATGGTTCTTGAAGAGTCTTTGCTGCACCGCGCATACAGTATTGCACCGAGACATGCGTGCCCTGCTGTCCGAATTGTTCGAGCAAATGGCGGAATTGCCTTCTCTGAAAGCCCAAATGAATGTTGGTCGGAGACGCAGAAACGCAAACGAAGTGGCGTCTCGATTCTTCTGCGAACTGGATGCAGGTACCCGCGAATGAATCAAGGCCACCACTGAACAGTCCTACGTCAGGATCTCTCAATTGACAAGGCCCGAACAGATGCTGCTGCGCATCCGACTTTCTGCCGAAGTCCCGTTTGACGAACTTGAATTCCCAAGAATCCTGGGTGAGGAAGCTGAGCGTTTCCACCAAACCATTTTGAATTAAAGCATCATTCCACAATTCGGGATTACGTACGGCTGCAGTGATCCGGAGACGGCGATGGCAACGGACGTGTTCGTTATCTACAAACTGCTCACGCAACGCCAATCGATCAGCCATGTGGGCGTCAACAGCGATATCCAGCGCATCGGCGAGCACAGGATCGACCGCCATTGAAAACTCCCTTGCAATTGCGTCGTCATTGATCATAAAGGTGACGGGTTCTTCAGGGACTTCGATTTGTCGCTCGCGACGGTTCCAAGTCCAGTGGATATGGCCGGGCTGCGAAAAGTTGAACGTGTATTGCGTCTCATAATTCATCGTAGGTCCATATTGATTGCCAATGGCTTATGCAAATCGTCCGCGGTGAACTCCTTGCCAGCATGCAATCGCTTGGGGGCGTGTATTCGTTTAAGCCCTTGACCGGCCATCAACTGCTTCCCAAACTGCTGGCCTATCTTGCGAATGCAGTCCTGCAGCGACAGCTCGTTAGAAACCTGCTCTTCCAGACTGCGATGGGTCCTTTCCATAATCTGGTCCCGCATTACACCGATGCAGCGACGTTCGGCAATCTCGCAGCTCGGTTCGCCCGCAAACTCTGCCGCCACAATTTCCTGGCTCAAATGATGCCGTTTGTCATCGAGCCGCATGAAGACTTTCCATGCTGACCGGTGGGCAAGTTGGGCGGCTTCGGAGTACTGACTGGCCCTGACGATTGAATCGAGCTGCAGCATCAATCCAGTAGCACCAAGTCCAGATTCTGGCGGCAGAATCGGCAGCTGAGGGGCGGACAAGCTTTCATGGACTGCATTTATCAGTCCGTTGCATGGAATGTCAGCGTGATCCCGAAGGTACGCGGCGACGCCCTTCACGGCCTCTTCCGCTGCGAGTTGCTTATCGGCTCTGCTCGAAAGGAGGCGAAAAACAATTCGCCACTTTTTGCCTCTCAGTCGCCACTCGAACCGATCACCGTCTGGCATAATCAACTCCCGGGCGCTATCATCGCCGCCGTCTCTGACATTGTCAAGTATTTATTGAATAAATTATAGATAATGTCAGACAAGTAGAGTGTTTATTACACTGAGAAATTGCGTAATGTAATTACGTTATGTAATAATTAAGTCATGCTGAATTTGAGCGAACCGCAAGAGATGAAGTTGTTCCGGGAATTCCTCGGCCTGACGCAAGCCCAACTAGCGACAGCCATGGGCACGACCCAAACTTCTGTTGGGCGCTGGGAGGCGGGGATTTCGCCGATTTCCGCGATGACGATTGGACATGTCCGCGCACTGGTAGAGGCGAAAGTTAAGAAAGAAACCCAAAGGCTCTTTGCTGAGCTCGTGCCGGAGTTGGCGCTATGTGATTTCGAAGGGTTGTTTGCCACCCCGGCTGTAGTCTTCAGCAATGACAACGGAGGAAACCTGTATCTCGGTATGGTCGAGATAATGGGATACCGGAAACATTCGCTGCATATTCGGCTTGATAACCGGCAATGGTACGGACTGGACAGAGAGGGCAACGCGGAGAAGGTGGATCGTGATTTTCTGCGATCTGTGCGCTTGGCTGGAAGGTTGCGCCAGGATCCTTCTCAGAAGGAGAAAGCGCTGAAAGACGATCCAAGGGCGCAACGAGAACGCATTCGAAGACTCGCTGCCACTGTTTTTCCTGATTTTACCGTTGTGTTCGACGATAGCCAACCTTCCACGTGGATTCGGTTTCGATTTGACGAGCCACATTCGGGTGTGGTGATCGGGACATCGTCGGGACACTTTCACGTCAGCGAAATTGCAGATTGGTCTGATGAAAAGCTAAGCAACTACATGCAGGCATTGGCTCCATCTTTTGTGCGGTAGTTGGAGGGGTTACTTTCATTCGCAATGAAGACCTACGGAGACTCGACAAAGACGCCGGGGCAGCACATTGACGACCGTTGCTACATCCTCGCCCAATTTCCGGAGAGTTCGAATGTTGACTGGGCGCGGGATCTACGCACAGCACTCGGCGGTGGAGAACTCAAGTATCAGAAATACCTAGGGAACCTCTGAACAAGAACCGTTCTGTAATCGAGAAGCAGGAGGTTCCAAACAAACATCTCGGTTATAGGTGCTGATTTCCCGTCCTGCGGCCGCATGCCGCAGTTTGGTGGCGGC
>JBEKBO010000167.1:0-7755 GCA_050015355.1 Candidatus Korobacteraceae bacterium
ACCGCTCAAAGCCAGTCATCATCGCCAATGTCCTCTGCCTCATCTTCTCAATCCACCTACTCGCTTGCACTTTAACCCGAGTAGCTGTGGAAAGCAGAGAACTTAATCAGAGTCTCCCTAGAACCAAGAGAGTGAAAAACGCGATTTGAAACCACCCATTGGCGGTCATCAGAACTTCTCCGGGCGCAACAGCGCGTACAGTAGATAGATCCCCATCAAAATACTGACGACAAGCATGGCGAAAGATTCAAAGTGCATGGTGCTCTACCTCACTTCACTCGATCACAGAAGTGGACGTACCCTAACGAAAGCGCGAAGAACGCAATCGTGATGGCTATGAACACAAGATCCTGCATTGTTTATCCCTCCTGGAGGGTTGCGTTTGCTCCAGTCACTGCAAGGACGCGGCCTTGTACATCCCTCGGGAAGTCCGGCCCGCGCCTGACCCATCCCCACTCAGATCACCCACTCTGATTGGATACCTGAGTGCATAAAGTCCGCCTAAAAAGTCCATAAAAAGAGCGTAAACAAACTTGCCGGGCGCGGAGACCAGAGTGATTTGGAGTAGATGTATCGGGCTTCATGCGATATACCTTTCGCGAAACCGGTCTAGTCGCCGGGTTCAAATCTGTAGCCGATCCAATGTTCGGTGCGGATATAGTGAGCCGGCCCGTCCGCCTCTAACTTCTTGCGCAAATGCCCCACGAACACGCGCAGAGAATCGAGTTGCTCGTTGCTGCTCTCGCTCCAGAGAGCGGACAGCAGAGCGCGATGCGTGACGACTTTGCCGGCACGTTGCGAAAGATAGACCAGAAGGTCGAATTCCTTCGGAGTGAGATGAACCTCGCGCGACTTGACCAGCACCACACGGCGTTGCGTGTCGATATGGAAGTCTCCGATCTCGATCACGCTTGCCGGCTGGCTCTCCACTGCTGAGGCGCGCCGCAGCGCGGCCCGTATCCGCGCCATCAATTCGTTAATGCCGAAGGGCTTGGTCACATAATCGTCGGCGCCGGCGTCGAGCGCCTCGATCTTTGCCTGATCCTCACCTCTTACAGAAAGGACGATAATTGGGATCGTCGATCTGGTTCTGACGTTGCGGCACAGTTGCAGCCCATCCATGTTGGGCATGGAGAGATCGGTTATCAGCAGGTCCGGCGGCCAGTCCTTCATGACCTGGAGTGCCTCATCGCCATCGGCTGCGAGGCGGATCGTATACCCGTGGCTTGTCAGCGTGGTCATCAGCACGCGCGTGATCTGCGGCTCGTCATCCACAACCAGAATATTGCGTTTCTTGTCTGTCACTAGCATTTTGCAGCAAACTTCGCGGTTGCAGCGGAGCATATCTTTGCCAAGGCTGTCCCGGAAAGCTCCCTTGCAACAACTCAGCCATCATTCGATTGGATACTGAAAGGCGTAAAGATGAAATAAAGTGTGTATAAATTGTGCGTAAAGACGGGGGCGGCAGGTATTTCCGGCGCCTTCAGTTCCAGGCGTGGGTGACAGATTGCCAAGTGCGATAGTATTTCTAATGTTTCGTTCCAAAACAAGATCGAGTGCGGGGAAAAGTCTTCTACGGAGGATTTCAAAATGAAGGCCAGTATTTTGATCGCGCCGAAAAAATTAGAGATCAGGGAAATTCCCGATCCCCGCCCGTCCGAAGGCCAGGTGTTGGTAAAGGTGAAGTGCGTGGGAGTCTGCGGAACCGATGTTGCGGTTTATCGCGGGGAGCACCAGGCGAAGAAGGATGTCATCCTGGGTCACGAATATTGCGGCGAAGTGGCCGAAGTCGGAAAGGGCGTTTCAAAATACAAGCCAGGGGATTATGTCGCCTCCGAAGCGAGTTGGGGCTGCGGCGTCTGCGAATGGTGTGTGCGGGGACAAGGGTCGTTTTGCGAAGCGCTCAACTCGTTAGCCCGCACCATCGACGGGGCGCTTGCCGAGTACATTCTGGTGCCGGTAAAGATGCTGCACCCTCTCGACAGAAGCGTGACGCTGCCTGAGGGGCAGGGAGTCGTCGGTGTTGCCACCGCGCTCAGGGCCGTGAACCGCGCTGGGGTTGGCGTGGGCCAACAAGTTTTGATCATTGGTCCCGGCTACGGCGGGTTGATCCTCCTCCAACTTTGCAAGCTTGCGGGCGCTCAGGTTGGGATCGTTGGAACCCGGAACAACAGGCTTGCTATTGCCGCGGAGGTTGGGGCCGACTTTACCTACAATATTAAAGAGAATGCCGAGTGGGAAAAAACCGTCCTTGAAAAACACGCGCCCCGTGGGTTTGACATTGTGATTGAAGCCGCCGGCACCCTTTCCGCGCTGCTGGCAGCCGTGAGAGCCGTCAGAAAGGGTGGCATCGTTCTGCAGTTCGGCACGTCCTACGATTGTGTCAGCGGATTGCCGCAGAAGGATTTCTACTACAGGGAAATCTCGATCATCGGTACGAAAGGCGGATACGGCTGCTATCCCACCGCCATCGACCTGCTGAATCGCCATGCGCTCAAGGTTGAGCCTCTAATAACCCATCAGTATCCCTTGGATAAAGTCGGCGAGGCTTTTGAGGTGATGGACAAGCGCCTGGACAATGTCCTTAGGGCTGCCGTACTTTGTTAGCCATCAATTTGTCTCACGATAAAGTAAGCATCCATAGGATCAAACTCATGAAAAAAGTGCTAGTTACTACATCGACGTTTGCCAGATTCAGCGAAGCGCCTCTGCAATGCCTGCGTGACGGCGGCCTGGAGATTGTTCGAACTCCCCCGACGGGTACGCGCGAAGCCGATGTGTTGGCATGTATAGACGATAATACGGTTGCGATGATCGTCGGCTTGGAGCCGATCACGAAAGCAGTAATCAACTCCGCGCCAAGTCTTAAAGTGATCGCCAAACATGGGATTGGCGTCGATAATATCGACTTGAACGCGGCTAAAGAACGCGGCGTGCGAGTGGTAAATGCTCCGGGCACGAACTCCGAGGCAGTAGCCGACCTGGCGATTGGATTCATGTTCGCCCTGGCGAGAAAGATCCCCGACGCCAACTCCAAGGTAAGGGCGGGTGAGTTTCCTCGCGTAATGGGAAAATCCGTCTGGGGCGCTACGGCCGGTATTATCGGCATGGGAGCGATCGGCAAGGCGGTGGTCCGTCGTGCCCGCGGATTAAACATGACGACGTTGGCTTACGACCCTTTTTTCGATCAGCAATTTGCCGCCGCCAACCAGGTTCGCAAGGCATCGTTGGACGAGGTACTGACTGGCGCGGACTTCGTCACCATCCACATTCCTTACTCGGAGCAGACCAGAAACCTGATCGGCAAAGATGAACTGGCAAAGATGGAGCCGTCGGCATACCTGTTGAACACCTCCCGAGGCGGCATCGTGGACGAGCAAGCACTGTTCGAAGCGCTCTCCAGCAACAAGATCGCGGGCGCCGCTATCGATGTGTTCGCCAAAGAGCCGCCGCTGGGATCGCCCTTGCTCAGCCTTTCCAACATAATCACGACTCCGCACATGGGAGCATATACGGAAGAATCCCTGAATTTGACCAGTGAGTTCGCGGCAAAGATGGTGCTGGAAGTGTTGAGCGGGAAGAAACCCCTCTCTACGATCGTCTAGGTATCGCGCTTGACGTACGGGCCAGGGAGAGTACATGACTCTTTGTATTGCCGCTCCATGTACGGATGGGAAAAAACCGTACATCGTTATTTCGTCCGATTGGAAAGCCGAAATGGGGGACGTTGCTGGAGCCGAGATTCAGAACAAGCTCTATTGGCTGTATGAGGACAACTGGCCCGTATTGATCTCTAATACTGCGTCAAACGCTCTCGCCCTGATTGGAACCTACCGAGAGACATTTCAGAAACGAGGACTTACGAAAGCAAACATTTACGACCGTCTCGCAGCGCCGCCGCTGAAGTATAAAGAGAAGCGAATTGACGCCTATGTGCAAGCTCGTATCGGTAAAACATACGAATACTTTCGTACTCATTCCTCTGAATTTGACGAGACGACGCGAAATGACGTGTGGAACGACATAAAGAAGCTAAAGTTGGGATGCGATTTCATCCTCTCGACGTTCATTGATGGTGACCCGTTCGTGTTCTTGATGGACGGAGATACATGTGAGGTGCATCGTGACGAGAATTTCTTAGCTATTGGGACTGGCGCTACTGTGGCGACATCGGTTCTGTGTTTTAGGGGCCAGAACGAGGATATGTCGGTTGCTGAAACTCTTTACAACGTCTATGAAGCAACCAGATTCGCATATAAGTCTAGGGTGCCGGGGGTGGGAAAGCTCCATGCATTCTCCGTTATATATCCCGGCAAGCGCGGGAAAATAGTTGCGATGAGTTTGCGAAATCGCGGCATAAAGCTACTTGAGGATCAATTCACGAAGACAGGACCAAGAAAACTTTCAAAGGACTTCACTATTCCGTTTGATGCGTTGGAGAAATACTGAATTCAATTACTTAAGCAGTCAAATGATAAAACGTCAGAGGGTCAGCCACAACCATGTGACGCAGGGTGTCAACAAACAGATCGGAACGCTTGCAACGGTCAAACTCACCGTTGAGCCGCTAACAGCCTTCTATTCTCTTTTCTCGCGTCAACTATCCGGCGGCCCTGCGTGGTCGCGCCCTTGCCTCTCAGTGTCCACCGGCGAGCTTCTGCTTTACGCTGAGCTGCAACTTGGGGTTGATCGCTAGAATCACGAAGATGGCGCAGATCGACAGCAGCGACTCCTGAATCAGAGCGGCCGTGCCCCAGCCCAGTTTGTCGGCCAGCGCGCCCAGCAGGTAACCGGCAAAAGCGCCCGAGATAAAGTGCGTCGAGGTGAACAGACCGGTTGCCCGTCCCACCATCCCCGGCCGCACGCTCCTCTGGAACAGCGCCAGATGATTGACGTGCAAGGTGCTGCTGTAGAAGAAAGCCTGCAGGAAGCTGAGCACGTAGTGCTCCCCGGGCGTTTTGGCCACGTTGAAGATCAGGTAGGTAATCACAGCCATGGCGCCGTAGGCGGTGAGGACGGCTCCGCGGTTGGAGAAGCGGTCGCCCAGCCAGCCGCCCAGCATCGGCAGCATGCAGCCGAAGCCGTAGAAGCTGAAGGCGGCGGCGGCCGTCGCCTGGCTGAAGTGGAGCTGCCTGACCAGGAAGCTGACGTACAGTCCCTGGTAGCCGTATCCCACCGTTCCCAGCACGAAGACCGAGGCCATCAGCAGCTTGATATTGCGGTTGAAGAAGATCTCTGGAATGTTCTCCACCACGATGGACTTGTCTTGCGCCTGAGAAATCGCCCGCTGTTCGCTGAAGTTCCGGGGAATGATGAACCACACGGCGGCGGCCATGACCAGGCCCAGGATGCAGAAAACGACGAAGGGATGTTTCCAGCTTCCCGCTGTCAGCGCGAGATGGGTGCCCCAACGGGGTCCGATAACACTGCCGATTCCATAGCCGATATTGATGCACCCTACTACGAAGGCCTTGTTCTTATAGAAGTAACTGCCCGCCGCAACATAGAGCGCCGCGATCTGCATACCTTCGCCGATGCCGGTAATGGCACGGTAGACGCCCATGTCGGCGACTCCGATGGCAACGACGGTCAGCAACGTAGCGACGGAGTAGATGATCATGCCAAGCGACAGGACGGACTTGCGGGACCAGCGGTCCAGCAGGTACCCGGTGGGGAAGCCGGCAAAGCCGATTCCCAGGTTAAAAATCGTCGCCAGAAATCCGCCTGTCTTCAGTCCATAGCCGTGGGTCTTGCTGATCAACGGCAGCAAGGTCGAGAAGATGGAGCGATCCATGGCGTTGGTAATATAGGCGGCGGAAAACAGCATCAGACACAGAACTGCCGGTGTTGTTGCCAGGCGCTTCAACTCCGAAGTCTGCGATGGGGCCGAGGTTGGGGACGTTCCAGCCGTTGACATTTCCTTACCTCCTGATGGGCTGCGTTCTCACTTCCCGTCGTAAACAAGTTGAAGCGGCTGAATTTTCAACTATCGCATGGATGAAACTGCACTCATGGAATTTCATCCACAAGCGCAGTTCCTGTCCGTTGCAAAGCAGCTTAGCGGGCGGCCGCGCCGGAAGCCTGCTGAGCGCGCGTTCTGCCGGTCGATACATCCAACGGGTGAACATTCCTTACCAGTCTCTCGTCGAACGGGTACGGGGTAAAGATATCCGGCTCCCCTTCGGTCACCACCAGGCAATTCTCCAGGCGAACTCCGCCAACTCCCACGACACCCGCATACGGCTCGAGGTTGTACTGCATGCCGGGCTTTAGAGTGAGAGGCGCTTTGGCCGAGGAAGGGCTGAACGCCGGGGGCTCCCAGGGGTGCACGCCGGAACCGTGGCCGAGGCTGTCGAGCACATACGGGTAGGCGGCGGCAAATACGTCGGCATTCGTGTTGCCCGCCCGCGACTTGTCACAGGCGTTGAACAGCGCGTTGTAGCAGTTCATGTGCACGTCGATCAGTTCCTTGGTCGGCCTGATGTTGCCGCAGATCCAGGTACGGGTCAGATCGCCCCAGTAGCCGTTGAAGCACGCGCCGATATCGATGATGACCGGATCGCCCATACGGATAACGCGATCCGAGGTGTACCGCCTGTAGGGAGCGGTGTACGGGCCGGAGGCAACGATGTTGGCGCACTGTGTCCACTCGCTGCCCAGCGCGGTCATGACCTCCCACGCCTTGGCCAAAACCTCGCACTCCTTCACGCCCGGCCTGAGCATGTGGATGGCGGCGTCCATGGCAGCTTCGGTCATGACGTTGGCCATCTTGATGCAATCGATCTCGTCTTTGGTCTTAATGATCTTGGCCCTGCCGAGGATCTCGAGGCCATCGATGATCTCGGAGTTCGGGAAGGCCTTGGCGAATTCGCGGGTCATCACCGGAGTCCAAAGGTCGATGCCGATTTTCTTGCCCTTCAGGTCGCCCAGTTCTTCCTTCACCATGTCCGCAAAGAGCTGAATGCCAACTGCTTCCCGGAAATTGGCGCGCGGTTTGATCTGCTTCGGCGTCAGCCATGGCATCCTGGCCTTGCAGTGCTCATGGTCCATCGAAAACAGGAAGGGCTCTCCACCCTTGGCCAGCACAACCGTGGCATTGCCCAACTGCGTGCTCGGGTGCATGTGGGTTCTGAATCCGGTCAGATAGCGGGCATCTTCGGTGCGGAACACGAACAAAACGTCTGCTTCCGACTCCGCCAACACTTTCTTCGCCTTCTGCAGGCGATCTCTTCTCATCCTGTCGAAATCGATTCTCTCTTCCCAATCAACACCCATCATTCCTTTTGACATGAACGACTCCTTTTCCTTGTTATTTATGCGGATGAATCTGCCATTCCCTTTTGCAGGGCGAATCCTGCTATTGCGATTCGCTCAACTGTTATTTCACTTCCTGAACCAGCCCGCGGAATTCGTCCAGCGTCACTATCCCCCGATTCCTGGCGCCCCGTTTCTTGACTTCCGCCAGAAGCTCGTCGACCTTATCCGCCGGGACCGTTTTCCCAATCTGGTTCAGCGCATATTCAATCGATTTCTTGCCGCTCTTTTTGCTCAGGTAGATGTCGCGCGTGCGCCCCACCAGTTCCGGAGCGTAGCCTTCCACCGACGGCGGATAGACCATCAACTGCGCCACCACCGAGCCGGTTTCCTTTACCCACACCGTGTCGCCCACCACCGACTTGAGCGGCGACACAGGGATCCTGGTCACCTCCTGCACCAGCCGGCTCAAAGGATATAAATGGTCCAATTTGATGTTTG
>JBEKBO010000168.1:0-7716 GCA_050015355.1 Candidatus Korobacteraceae bacterium
CCTCTAGTGCTTCGAGAACGGCGTCGTGCACGAACGGGCGCACGCGTTTGATCTGCTGCGTGCTGCGATCGGGCCAAGTGCGGTTGGTAAGCAGAACCACGGCGCACTGGCGTTCGGGGTCGCACCACAGGGAGGTACCGGTGTAGCCGAGATGTCCGAAGGAAGAAGGAGAGAAATACCTGCCTGATTGCGAGGGTGCCGACGGCGTATCCCACCCGAGCGCGCGCGACGTGCCCGCAGGCTCGGCTTGGCGCGTGGCGAAGAGGCGCACCGTCTCCGGTGATACGATGGGCGATCCGCTGGAAAGCATGCAATGCCCGAACAGGGCAACGTCAAGCGCATTGGCGAAGAGCCCGGCATGCCCGGAAACGCCGCCCATGACGGAAGCGTTTTCGTCATGTACCTCTCCCTGGATGACGCGCATGCGGAACTCCCGATCATCCACGGTGGGCGGGATTTCGCTCTTCCATTCGGCGGGCGGGCAATAGCGAGCGGTGTGCATGCCAAGCGGAACGAAAATCTCGCGCTGGCAGAAGCGGTCAAGCGGCTCGCCCGCGAGGCGGGCAAGTAATTCACCGAGCACGATAAAACCTATGTCGCTGTAACAGGCGCGGTGCATTGGCGGCTCGGCCAGAG
Source organism: Candidatus Korobacteraceae bacterium (assembly GCA_050015355.1). Lineage (GTDB taxonomy): Bacteria > Acidobacteriota > Terriglobia > Terriglobales > Acidobacteriaceae > CAWBRT01. Next base: position 637 of record JBEKBO010000168.1, read on the forward strand.
GCGCGGAGCAGGCAAGCCGGACGAGTTCACTGCCAGTGCCGGCGCGGAGAAAGAACTTGGCGTAGTCCGCCAGCCCCGAGGAGTGGGCGAGTAGCATGCGGATGGTCACGTGACGGCGCCGCGGATCGGGAGAAGGCGAGCCGTCCTCGGCGAGACCGAACTCCGGCAGCGTGTCGACGACCGCCTGATCGAGCGATGGCAAGCCGCGCTCGTAGAGGATCATGGCCATGGCAGTGGTGGCGACCGCCTTGGTGACCGAGGCTAGGTCGAAAACGGTTGTGGGCGTCACGGGCGGAGAGTCGGGTGCGTAGGTAAAGCGTCCGATGCCGCGCCATGCCGCCAGCTCTCCGCGATGGACCACGGCGAGCGATGCGCCGGGGAAGACGCGCTCCTGGACGGCTTGCTTCAGCAGCGCAAAGGCGCGAGCGAAGACGCGTTCCTGTTCAGGGAGCGACTTCGACGGAATCAGGCTCGTGCAATGGCTTGCCATCAGTCTGCCGGCGACCCCGTACGCCCCGCTCCTTCGCGGGGATACCTTCCGCGAATCTGGTCTAGCGCATGTTTCATAAATCGATGTTATCGGAAATGGCGAATTCCCTCAGGGGCTAAAGCCCGCATCTTTATTGGTACTAGACGGCACTAGACAGCTTTAGCCGCGCCCCTTCAAAGAAACACTCTTCAAAGAAATAGCTATGCCAAGCCGTGACCCTTCAAAAGCTGTGTCCCTTCATGCAATTAGTGCTAGCGCAGATACGCCAAGATTTGTTTGAACTCGGGTGTTCCGCTGCGCCTCATCAGCTCATACATCATCATCTCGGTGCTTGAAATGACGCATCCGGCGGAGCGCATTCTATCGAGTCCGACGCGCCAGTTCCACTCGGCGCGCGAGCCGATGGCGTCGGAGGCAACATGCACCAGATAGCCGTTGTTGAGCGCTGCCAGAGCTGTTTGCAGCACGCAAATGTGGGCTTCCATGCCGCAGAGAAGCATGGTGTTGCGCTGCCCGGGAAGCGATTTCACGGCACTGCAAAAAGCGTCCTTGCCGAAGCAACTGAACTCCAGCTTGTCGATGGGCGCGGAACCGGGGGCGAGCGAGGCAATTTCAGGAATGACCGGGCCAAGGCCCTTGGCGTACTGCGTCGTGAGCAGCACGGGCATGTTGAGAATCTGAGCGAAGCGAATGAGGAGCTGAGAGTTGCTGACCAACTGCTCCTTATTGAAGATGGGCGGGAGAAGTTTCTCCTGGATATCGACGACGACCAGGGCGCACTCATCCGCCTGGAGCGGGCGGCGCGCTATCTCGGTGGCGTCCAGCGTTTCGATTCTGCCTACGGTGGTAACCATACGACCTCGCAATCCTGCTGCCCGGGCAAACACGGGAACTAGTACCCGCCTTCGATTGTAGCAATTAGCAGCTTGCTGGAGTTCAGGAGCTGCCGCTTTCCGGTGAAAACCTCGGCGGGAGGTTAACACATCTCACAAGCTCAGGAGGCTGTCTATGAAATGTTTTCTGCTCACGCTCACGGTGCTGGCGATGGCCGGTTCCACCTTTGCCGCTGGTGGGAAAGAAGTCAGCTACAAGAGCGGCGATGAGACCGTCAAGGCCGCACTGTACACGCCTCAGGGCAAAGGGCCGTTTCCCGCGCTGGTGGTGATCCACGAGTGGTGGGGCTTGACGCCGTGGGTGAAAGAGCAGGCGGCAAAGCTCGCCGACCAGGGGTACGTGACGCTGGCTATCGATCTCTATCGCGGCAAATCGACGACTTCGCCGGATGAGGCGCACGAGTTGATGCGCGGGGTGCCTGAGGATCGCGCCAAGCGCGACCTGCAGGCCGCGTTCAACTACCTGGCCAGCCTGAAAGACGTGGAGGCCAAGCGCATCGGCGCCATCGGCTGGTGCATGGGAGGAGGCTACGCGCTCGATTTGACGGTCGGTGAGCCGAGGCTGGCAGCGAGCGTAATCAACTACGGACACCTTGCCACCGAACGCTCTACGCTAGAAAAAATTCAGGCGTCCATTCTGGGCATTTTCGGCGGACAGGATCGCGGGATTTCGGTCGACAGCGTGCGTAACTTTGAGCAACAGATGAAAGCTCTCGGCAAATCCGTCGAGATCAAAATCTATACCGACGCGGGTCATGCCTTTGAAAACCCGGACAATAAAGCAGGCTACCGGGAGGCGGACGCGAAAGATGCCTGGGAGAGAACGATCTCATTTTTGGCCGCAAAGCTGAAAAACAGATGATGTAAGCCCGGCTTTTGCGGAAGCGGCGGCCGACACGGGGTTTGCGTTGTTCCACTGCAATGTGCAATTACGGCGCATGAGGGGGCCGAATGTGAATTTAGCCGCCAGGCGCTCGGTTTCATCAACGCGGGTTGCCTTGAAGGGGGAGGACTTTCTATAATCAACTCAGCAGGGGTGCTTGCAACTATCCGAAGCGCGGCCGCTCCACCCTTCTGCAACTTCGGCGGGAGTTGAAATGGAAATAAAGAAGCGTAAAGTTCTGGTGGTTGACGACGAACGCGTAATTGCAGATACCCTGGCCATCATTCTGAATCAACATGGATTCGATGCGCTGGCGGTTTACACGGGAACAGGGGCGGTCGAGCAGGCCAGGAACATCCAACCGGACCTGATCATCAGCGACGTGATCATGCCTGACATGGACGGCATTGAAGCAGCGATCCGCATCCGGTGCTTCCTCCCGAATTGCAAGATTCTTCTTTTTTCCGGGCAGGCGGCGACGGCGGACCTGCTGGAGAGCGCCCGCGCCCGGGGCCACGAATTCGAAATCCTGGCCAAGCCCGTTCATCCGCAGGACCTGCTGGCAAAGCTGAGAGGATAGAGCGGTATTTTCAGGAATGTGCAAAAGCCTCGCTGATGGCGAGGCTTTTTGTTTGGAGCCCCGCCGAGGGGGCGATGAGCAGTGCCCCAGTGTGGGTGTATGCCAATATTAAGACTGTCATGGCGAGCGAAGTCGAGCCACCTTTTGTTCCTGCTGCCGCAAACAAAGGGTGGCTCCACTCCGCTTCGCTCCGGTCGCCATGACATCCGTTTGGGAATTTGGATACCCCAACATGGGAATGGGTCTAGCCCTCATTCACAGTTCCCGCCGGCCTTCCATCGCCTTCTGCATGGTTACTTCGTCCGCGTACTCGATGTCGCTGCCGACCGGAATGCCGGTGGCGATGCGGGTGACGCGAACCCCGGCCGGCTTGAGCAAACGTGCCAGATAGACGGCCGTGGCTTCGCCTTCGAGCGTGGGATTGGTGGCGAGGATGATCTCGTCGACGCCACCGTCTTCGAGACGGTGCATGAGGTTGGCAATGCGCAGGTGCTCGGGGCCGACGCCGTGAATGGGCGAAAGCGTGCCATGCAAAACGTGATAAACGCCGTTGTAGTTGCGCGTCTTCTCGATGGCGGCAATATTGGTCGGCTCCTCGACCACGCAGATGAGGCGCTGATTGCGCACGGCGCTGCTGCAATAGACGCAGGGATCGACATCGGTAATATTGTTGCAGACCGAGCAGAGGCGGAGTTGGGCTTTAACGTCGCGGATGGCGTTTGCCAGCAGCTCGGCATCCTCGTCGCCGGCGCGCAGGATGTGGAAGGCAAGCCGCTGCGCGCTCTTGCTGCCCACTCCGGGAAGCTTCTTCAGCTCGTCGATGAGTCGAGCCATAGGCTCGGGAAATTTAGACATGATAGGTACGAGTTAGAGTATGTTGCATAAGTCGATGTCAGAGGAAAGCGCGAACCCCCTCGGGGGCTAAAGCCCTCATTCCTATTGGCTACTAACGGACGGGCTGAAGCCCGTCCCCTTCAATGCGGCTGAAGCCCGTCCCCTTCAAAGAGCCATTTAAGAAATAGGCTTTAAATCATTCCCGGAGGCAGGCCGAGTCCGCCGAGCATGCCGCCAAGTTGCGACTGCATGGCTTGGTCCACCTTGCGTCCGGCTTCGTTGACCGCCGCCGTGACCAGATCTTGAAGCATTTCAAGATCGCCGCTCTGCATCAGTTCGGGCTCAATTTTGCAAGCAAGCACCTGCTTGGCGCCGTTCATGCGGACGCTGACGCTGCCGCCGCCCGCGGCAGCTTCCACCACGATCTCCTGCATTCGCTGTTGCATCTGGCGCTGCATCTCTTGCGCCTTGGCCATCATGTCCTGCAACTGTTTCGGATTCATAGTTCTTTGTTCTTTCCTATTGATCGCTGTCGCGCACGGTGCGCAGTTCCGCGCCAAATTTTTCCACCATTCGCCGCACCACGGGATGTTGCGCCGCCTTGGCGCGCGCACCTCCCGGCGTGACCGGCCGCGATACCGCGGGTGTTGGAGCGTTCTTCGCCGCGCCGGGTAGGAGCGAGAGCCGCATGGAACGCCCGAGGCAGGTTTCCACCGCCTGCTGCATGAGATGCCGCTGTTCGGGGCCGAAGGTGATGGCAATCATCTGCTCTCCGCTGGAAACCTTGACGGTCAACCCGTATGCGGTGACGGACCATTCACCCTCTTCCAGGGCGTCGGCGGCCATGCGGTGTCCCGCTTCTTCCAGGGCGGCGAGTACGGCATTGCGAACCGTCTCTAGATCGACCGTTTGGCCATTGGACTGCGATGCCTCCGGCGGCGCTTCCGGCGCGACGACGGCAACGGCCGCTGTCTGCTGCCCGGTGGGGATCGAGCCGATTGAGCTCGCGCTACTCATCTCCGGCTTGCCGCTGGCGCTGCGGCGCGTGCGGTCGAGCTCGAAGGGAGACGGGCGCTGGGGCTTGTCATTTAAGGCAGTGCCGGAAGCGGTGCGGGAAGGAGTGCCGGCAGTAATGCCGGCAGTAATGCCTGGGGTTCTCGACGGGGCCGCGGGCGCGCGCGAGGGCGGTGCGGCTGGGCCGCTTCTGCCGCCGGCAGGAAGGCTCGACTCGCTCAGCAACTGCTCCAACGGCAACAGGCGCTGGGCATGCACCAGCTTGAGCATCCCGAGTTCAAGGTGGAAGCGCTGCTCCGGCTTGTAGCTGACATCGCCATGAGTGCGGAGCATGATCTGCAGGAAGCGCGTGAGGTCTTCTTCGCCGAACAGGGCGGCAATGCGCACGACGCGCGTCTGCTCGTCGGAAGAGATCTGCAACAGCGGCGAGTCCGGGCCGGCGACCTTGGCGACCAGGGCGTTGCGCAGAAAACGAACCATCTGGCGGGCGAAATGGGTCGGGCTCTGACCTTCGACCAGCAACTTATCGATGATGCGCAGCACCTCTTCGCTGCTGTTGTCGTGGACGGCGGTCATCGCCTGTTCCAGCACGGTAGCGTTGACGGTGCCGACCAATTCGCGAACCGAGGCGGAGGTGAGCGAGCTGCCGCAGCAGGCGATTGCCTGGTCCATGATGGAAAGCGCGTCGCGCATGGAGCCGTCGCCGGCTTCGGCCAGCAGCGCGAGCGCGTCGTCATCAACGCTGAGCTGCTCTTGTTGAGCGATACTGCGCAATTGCCCGACGATGTCCAGAAGACGCACGGCATGAAAGCTGAAGTGCTGGCAGCGCGAACGGATTGTCTGAGGGATGTCCTCGGGCTGCGTCGTGGCCATCATGAAGACCGCCCAGGGCGGAGGCTCCTCGAGCGTCTTGAGCAGGGCATTGAAGGCGGCGTCGGTGACCTGGTGGGCTTCGTCGAGGATGAAAATCCGATAGCGATCACGCGCCGGTTCGGCGGTGGCGGTGGCGATCAACCCGCGCACTTCGTCGATGCCGCGATTGCTGGCGGCATCGATTTCGATAACGTCCATGGCGCCGACCGAGCCCTCGCGAATCTCGCGGCAGGAGTCACACACGCCGCAGGGCTCCGCCACCGGATGATCGGCGGAACGGCAGTTCAAGGCCATGGCCAAAATGCGGGCAATGGTGGTCTTGCCGATACCACGATGCCCGCTGAAGATGTAGCCGTGAGCAATGCGCTGCTGCTCAAGGGCGTTCTTCAGGGTGCGGGTCACGTGGTCCTGACCAATCACGTCCGAGAATCGCTGAGGGCGGTACTTGCGCGCCAGAACGGTGTAGCTCATGAGAGGAATTGATTATACCGTTGACCTGCCCCAACACGCGCAACCGCGGCGCGCACCGGGGAACGGCCCCACGTCAGCCCAACTTCGGGGCGGGACGTGGGGCACCCGCTCTAAAATGACTGACTGCCCGCGCAGGGCGTTCCGATTTACTCAAACCTGATCGGGCAGGTATGATTACCAGCGCCGTGCGAAAGGGGATCTGATGAGCCATACGGAAGTGATCGAGCGTTATCTGAAGGGATGCGATGTCCTGGCCGATGCAGTAAGCAATGTGACCCCCGCGTTTCTGGACAAGGTGCCGGCGCCGGGCAAGTGGACGATCCGGGAATACGTAGTTCACACCTTTGACGCCGAGGTTGTGAGTGGGGCGAGATTGCGGGCCATGGTCGCCCAGCCGGGCGCAAACCTTATGGGCTTTGACCAGGAGCGCTGGACCGCGGCCTTGCATTACGAGAAGCAGCCGGTGGAAGACGTTTTGGCGGCTTTCCGGGGGTTGCGCCGGATGACGGCGAACATGCTGCGGGGAATGAATGACGAGGCTTGGAACAACAAGGGAATTCATCCGAAGCGGGGCGAAATGAGTGTGCTAGCGCTGGTGGAAGGCCTGGCCGGTCACTGCGAGAACCACTCACGCACCATTCGCGAACTGCGCGAACGATTCAGCGCCGCCAAAGCCTGAACCGGCAAAGCTCCACCAGCCCCAACGCCCACATCTGCTAACCGCGGCAGATGTGGGGCACCTGCCTATGCTTTCTCTGACTCCTCGGGCTCTGTCTCGATGACTTCCTTATGGAACTGCCGGCTATGCGTGCCCAAGCCGTTCAGGTTGTCAAAGCGCATCCCGCACTTCTTACAGAAAAAAAGATTGGAGGCGGGGTCGGACGCGCTGGCGCGATCAAACTCGAAAATTCATTCGCCCCTAGTACTACTGTGTTATAAAATAGATACCTGGTGTTAAGAAAGAAAGTTTTTACGCAACTCTTCGTGCTAAGTTGCTGCTCATGAGCACCAACTGTGTGGCGCCAGGCGCCCAAGCGAAACG
>JBEKBO010000169.1:0-7705 GCA_050015355.1 Candidatus Korobacteraceae bacterium
AATATCAGGCTGATCAACCGTCGCAAAAGCTATCTCGATCGCTACTCGCTCTGCCTTTTCAGAGGGAGCTAATTAAAATCAACCAAGCATCAAGTGACTTGACGGGTCACTCCATATCAGGAACCTGGATCGTCACTCCTGATGCGAGCTCGATTTCGGCAGGAATTTCGCGCCATTCCTGGTCAGACGTAAAGTCGTTGCGTATCCATCGCTTCAGATCCTCGAAATCGCGCAAGCGCAGGAATCGACGGTTCTGCTCAAGTTCTGCGGTCCATCGGGCATCTCGCGTAAATTCTGTGTTCGTGACGAGAACACCTAGTTGAAAACAGGAATCCTTCCACGCCAGCAGCCGATCAACTGCATCACGTCCCGTTTTTCTGCCTGCCCTATGGTGCTTGACCTGACCCGAACCGAATTCAATTTCGTGAACGACGTGCCACATTTTGACACCTACATCATTTCTGAGCGGAAATTTGCAGCCATTGCGGCCGCCGCTGGCGCCACCATCATAATGAACAACCAATCTCAGTTTGATAGTGCGGCTCTCAAGGCCAGGATGCTGGCCGATCGGCACCCAGGTGAGCGGCATCCTCTCGATGTCGGCGCGGAAGCGGTGGCGCGCTATTTCAAAATTGAAGACGAATGCGCGCAAGCGGTGCGCCTCAAGCTGCTCAACGCCCGGCACGATGCCACCCAGCAACCGGGCCGGCAGGAGTAGCAAAGACTCAATTCGGCGCTCAATGTGGAGCGGTAGGATTACAACAATCCCTGACCTCCCCTGCGCTGACAAACGCCCGGATCGGCCTTTCGCTTATAGCGGAGTCCCTGCCGTCCAACGTTAGCTTGCGGAGACTTCCGACAGCGCTCCTGACCTGAAGAGTTTCGCCGCAACAGACCGGCGCCGTTTTTCGCGAGTGGTGGCGGGAAGATGCCCCGCGGGCCTACTGCCAAGAGAAGCGCGCGATCGGAACGGCATCGTGGTTTTCTAAATCGCGCTAGCAGGACGCGCCCGCGGAGTCCTGAACCTAGCGAAAAAACAATCACTCGATCACCAATCAACGTCTATTGGCAGACTTTCGTATCCATTCATAGAGCCGGACATTGCAGTAGTTTTGCTGGCTGATTTGAGTCGCTCACACTCCAGAAGTCCCAGTGGCACTGCAGAAATCGCACACTCACGTTTATTGCTGGGGGGCTCGCACGACCCCGAGTAAACCCCGCTGGAGTCCGTGACTGTGCCCATCAGCGCGTTGAGTTCTGGCCGGGAATCTTTCGCGCCGGATTAGCCAACGTCGACATATTCAGGGGCAACTGCCAGGCCCCGAGCGGTGCAGTATGCCCTGAGGTCGCGCAATTGCAGATCACGGCTTTGGTCTTTTGTGCTGACTCTGGCGTATACGGCAGCGCGCAATAGGTTCCTCCCGCTGGGAAATTGGAGACAGATGGTCCTCTGCCTTAATATTTACGGCCCCAAGTGCAAAAGAGGTTAACAGGTCTGATTACGCAAACCTGATTTTCGGTGAGCTTTGGCGCGCGCTTTGCTACTCTGCTCCTTGACGGGAAATCCTGGCACATGTCTACCGGGAGAACGGACTAAATGCACCAGCTCAAAAGATTTCTTTTGACCAAAGTTCTACCATTCATTCTTCTTGCCGTTTTCGCCTTGGCGATCATTGGATGCGGACGCACCCGAGCTACGGAGCCGCCAGCTCCCGAAGTGAGAGTCGCCCCCGTGGTCCAGCGGGATGTTCCTGTGTACAGCGAATGGGTGGCCACGTTGGACGGCTACGTGAACGCCCAGATCCGACCCCAGGTCTCAGGCTACATAATCAAGCAAGACTACAAAGAAGGTTCGCTCGTCCGCAAAGGCCAGGTGCTGTTCGAAATAGATCCGAGGCTCTTCAAGGCGGCCCTCGACCGCGCTAAGGGCGACCTTATGCAGGCGCAAGCGCAACTTGGCAAAAGCACGCTTGATGTGGAACGCGACACACCGCTTGCAGAGGGCAAGGCCATCGCTCAGAGTCAATTAGATAACGAGATTCAGGCCAAACTCGGTGCCCAGGCCGCCGTCGAGTCGGGCAGGGCGGCCGTCGAGCAGGCGGAACTCAACCTCGAGTTTACGAAAGTTACCTCGCTGGTGGACGGAATTGCGGGAATTGCACAAGTCCAGCTCGGCAACCTAGTGGGACCCAATTCTGTCTTGACTTCAGTTTCACAAGTCGATCCCATCAAGGCCTATTTCCCGATCAGCGAACAGGAATATCTCCGCACACAGCAAAAGAGCGGTGCCAGTGCCAGCAGGCACGCTATCAGTTTTTTCGGAAATTCGCTCGAACTGATCCTGGCTGACGGCAGTATCTACCCTCATAAGGGCAAAATCCTGCTGGCCGACCGGCAAGTGGATCCAAGCACGGGCACGATTCGCATCGTTGCTGCCTTTCCCAATCCCGGCAACATTTTGCGCCCTGGCCAGTATGGACGCATGCGTGTTGAAACCAGCATGAAAAAAGGTGCTCTGCTGCTACCTCAGAGCGCCATTGCGCAGTCGCAGGGGAGCTATCAGGCGGCAGTTGTCGGCAGCGATCACAAAGTTAGCATGCGCACCGTGAAGCCCGGCGAGACGGTCGGGACAATGCGGGTGATTGACGAGGGCGTCAAGCCGGGGGATCAAGTTGTAGTAGAAGGACTGCAAAAGATCAGGGAAGGAACTCTGGTTACTCCCAAGCCCGCAGATCTTTCCGGGGAAGGGCACTGAGCTATGTCAAAGTTCTTCATCAACCGTCCGATCGTGGCGATGGTGATCGCGATCCTTACGGTAATTGTGGGGGCAGTGACCATCGCGAGCCTGCCAATAGCGCAATTTCCTAGCATCGTCCCGCCGGAAATTAGATTGCAGGCCACCTACGTTGGTGCGGACGCACAGACCCTCGAGCAAGCCGTGGCCACGCCAATTGAGCAGCAGATTAACGGCGTGGACAACATGGACTACATGTATTCGTTAAACGCCACGGCTAACTCGCAGACCACCCTGATCGCGAACTTCGACGTGAAAACGGACCCGAACCAGGACCTGATCCTGACCCAATCACGCGAGCAACTGGCCGCCAGTCAGCTTCCGCCCGAAGTGAACAACTATGGGATCACCATCAAAAAGTCAACCACCGCGCCGCTGGTGATTGTCTCCTTGTTCTCGCCGCACGGCACTCATGATGCGAAGTTTCTGGCCAATTATGCCTATATCAACCTCAACGATCCGGTCGCACGCTTGTACGGTGTCGGACAGACACAGATTTTCGGCGCGGGGCAGTATGCCATGCGGCTGTGGGTAAAGCCTGACCAACTGGCGAAGCTGGGCATCACCGTCACTGAGATCGTCAACGCGACCCAGGCGCAGAACACGGTGAATCCGGCTGGTCAAGCCGGCGGCGAACCAGCTCCGACGGGCCAGCAGTTCACGTATTCCGTTCTCGCTCAAGGCCGCCTGACGTCGCCGGAGCAATTTGAAAACGTCGTCATCCGTGAAGCTCCGGATGGCGGAATCGTCCGTGTGAAAGACGTCGCCCGGGTCGAACTGGGCGCGCAGGATTACAGCATTCTCAACCGCTTTAATGGCCAACCCGCTGCAGGCATCGCCGTTTACCAGTTGCCCGGTTCCAATGCGGTCCAAACGTCCGCCGGCGTCCGCAAGTTGATGGCCGAGATGAAGCAGCGCTTCCCGCAAGATATGGAGTACGTCGTATCGCTTGACCAGACGAGCGCCGTGACAGAAGGCATGAAGGAGATTATTAAAACTCTTTTGATCGCCTTCGTGCTGGTTATCCTTGTGGTCTACCTCTTCCTGCAAGACTGGCGCGCTACCCTGATCCCGATGCTTGCCGTGCCGGTCTCGCTGGTTGGCACGTTTGTTTTCTTCCCGCTGTTCGGCTTTTCCATCAATACCCTTTCAATGTTCGGACTGGTGCTGGCCGTCGGCTTGGTGGTAGACGATGCCATCATTGTCGTCGAAGGCGTACAACGCCACATCGAGGAGGGGTTGGCTCCCAAGGATGCGGCTCGGCGGGCTATGGAAGAGCTCTCTGGACCAGTCATCGGGATCGCCCTGGTTCTTTCGTCGGTCTTCGTGCCGATGATCTTTATCCCAGGCATCACCGGACGGCTCTACCAGCAATTTGCCCTGACCATTGCGATCTCAGTGGTGCTCTCGGCTTTTAATGCCCTTACGCTGAGCCCAGCGCTGGGCGCGCTACTGCTCCGGCCGAAGAAGGAAAGCCGCGGGCTACTGGCCAGATTTTTCGCTTGGTTCAATCATGTTTTCGGGAGCGGCACGGCACTCTATCTGCGGCTGTCCGGCACTCTGATCCGGAAAGGCGTGTTGGCGCTGGTGATGCTCGCGGCTTTCGGCTTCGCCGGGGTGTTCTTTGGCCACCTCCTACCATCAAGCTTTCTACCCGATGAAGACCAGGGCTATGCCTACATCAACATGCAACTTCCGAATGCGGCTTCGCTTGAGCGGACAGCCGCGGCATCGAGAGACGTTGAGAAAATCCTGAGCGCCACGCCTGAGGTTCAGTACTACAGCAGCGTCATTGGCTTCAGCTTGCTGAGCTATGTCCGAACCAGCTACAACGCCTTCTATTTCGTCGCTCTGAAGCCATGGAGCGACCGCGAAACCAGAGCGGAACAGTATCAGGAAATCAAGGCGCGCCTGAACCAGCAACTCAGCAAGCTTCCGCAAGGGACCATTTTCAGCTTCTCACCGCCAGCAATCCCCGGAGTCGGCACCTCCGGCGGATTTCAGTTCGTGCTGGAAGACCGTGCAGGAGGGAACGTGCAGTTCCTGGCAAACAACCTGGCCACGTTCATGGCGGCGGCTCGGAAGCGTACCGAAATTGGCACGATCAGCACTACGTTTCTACCGAGCGTGCCGCAACAATTCGTGCAAGTGGATCGGGAAAAGGTACTGAAGCAAGGAGTGGCCATCAGCGATGTTTACCAGACCATTCAGGCTTTCATGGGCGGGCTGTTCATTAATTACTTCAACGATTTCGGCCGCACCTGGCAGGTATATTTGGAAGCGGAAGCTCCTTACCGGTCGGACGTGGCGAACGTAGGGCAGTTCTACGTGCGCAACAACCGAGGGGAAATGGTGCCGCTTTCCGCGCTGACAAAGTTCGAATCGCGGGAGGGCCCTGAATTTACGATGCGCTACAACGAGTACAGGTCAGCCCAGATCAACGGCAGCGCTGCGCCCGGCTACAGCGCAGACCAAGCCACGGCGGCCATGGAAGACGTCTTCAAACAGACGATGCCTGGCGAGATGGGCTTCGATTATATGGGTATGTCTCGCCAAGAGCAGAAGGCACGGCAAGGGCTCCCGGCTTGGGTCATCTTCAGCTTCTCGCTGCTGTTCGTATTTCTAATCCTGGCGGCCCTCTATGAAAGCTGGTCATTGCCTTTCAGTGTGTTGCTGAGCACGCCGGTTGCGGTATTCGGCGCCTTTGGAGTGTTGTGGCTGCGCCGGGCGGTGCTCAGCGCTTTCTATCCGGCTTACATGGTGCAAATCGAAAACGACGTTTATTCCCAGATCGGTTTGGTAATGCTGATCGGCTTGGCTGCCAAGAACGCAATCTTGATCGTCGAATTTGCCAAGGAACAGTACGAAAAGGGTAAGCCTCTGATGGATGCGGCACTTGAAGGAGCCAGGCTTCGCCTGCGGCCGATCCTGATGACCTCTTTGGCGTTCATTCTGGGTTGTGTGCCGCTGTGGACAGCAACAGGCGCCGGTTCGGTGGCCCGCCAGATTATGGGTACAACCGTAATCGGTGGCATGGGGGCCGCTACTGCGATCGCCATCTTCATCATTCCGGCACTATTCGTCTTGGTCGAGCATCTGGCAAGGCGTAGCAGCGGCGACGTACCCGGCCCTGCTGCTGTCCCAAAGCCGAGTCCATCTGAGGGAGACTAAAGTGACAAAACTAACAGCCCTCTTGCTGATTATGCTCCTGAGTGCGGGCTGCGCTGTGGGGCCGAATTATAAGAGACCGAGCGCAGACGTTCCGGGTACCTACCGTGGAGCTATTCCGCAAGAGGCAGCGCAGCCTGCGGCGGAATCGTTCGGAGACCAAAAATGGTGGGAAGCGTTTCAAGACAAGCAGCTTCAAGAGCTGATCCACACGGCTCTCCAGCAGAATTACGATGTTCGCATTGCGGCCACGCGAATCCTGGAAGCCCGGGCACAGGTAGGCATTACACGCGCTGACCAGTTGCCGACGATCGGTGCTGGAGTTGGCGCTAATAATCAACAAGTTGAGATCACAAAGACTTACCGTCAATACGATACGAGCGCAACCCAAGTGGGTCTCGCGTTGGCCTGGGATCTCGATTTTTGGGGGAAGTACCGCCGCGCCACCGAAGCGGCGCGGGCAAATCTGTTGGCAACAGAATGGGCGCACCAAGCGGTAATCAGCACACTGGTGAGTGATGTTGCCGCAGCCTACTTCCAGCTTCGTACGCTCGACCTGCAACTGGAAATCTCGCGACGAACGCTGGCTTCGCGCCAGGACTCGTTGCGACTCACGCAAATGTTGGCAAACGGTGGGGCTGCATCCATGCTCGACGTCCGGCAGGCGGAGCAGTTGGTGTTCACTGCGGCTGAAACCATTCCCGATCTGGAGCGGCGCATCGAGCAGCAGGAAAACTACCTCAGCACGCTTCTGGGAAACAACCCCAGCCCGATTGCGAGGGGAAGGAAACTGACTGAGCAACCACATGTGCCCGAGATTCCGGCCGGGCTTCCCTCCAGCCTGCTGGAGCGACGACCCGACATTCGAGAGGCAGAAGCACAGTTGATCGCGGCCAACGCTCAAATTGGAGTAGCGAAAGCAGCGTACTTCCCGCAAATCAGCTTGACCGCGAACGCGGGGTATCAGAGCTCGGCACTCACCAGCCTGTTCAGTGGCCCGGCCGGATTGTGGAGCTTCGGAGGATCCGTATTACAGCCCGCCTTTGCCGGCGGGAGCATTCGTTCCGGCGTAAAGTTGGCTGAAGCGCGTCAACAGGAAGCACTGCTGATCTATCGGCAGACGATCCAGCAGGCTTTTCGTGGGGTCTCCGACGCGCTTGTCGAGTATCACAAGGACTGGGAGTTCCGACAGCATCAGCAGCAACTGGCAGTCTCAGCTCAAGACGCGGCGCGACTTTCCGAGATGCGGTATCGAGGCGGAGCCGCCAGTTACCTGGAGGTGCTGACCAATGAAACCAATTACTTTGCCGCCGAACTGGGACTGACTCAGGCTCAGTTGAATGAGCTCCTAGGTCTGGTTCGCATTTACAGAAATCTCGGCGGCGGCTGGCAGCAGTAGGCGGTCCAGCTTCCGCGCTCAGTTCCTGACGTGGGCAGGGCCTGAAACGCAACGTTCGACGTCGCCCAGAACCGCCCGATCAAATCACATGAATGCTGCTGGCACACAAGATGGCGGGCACGCAAGAGTTCGACGGATGCTCTCCCCCATACCCAATCTCCCGGCTTGAGATCGAGTGTCTCAAGTCTTTCAAGATCAGCCTTTATCTCTTGGTACGTTTCATCTAGTACCCCGACCGCTTGATTGTGTAATGAAGTTTGTGTCGGGCCTGCTTGCGGGTGAACTTCCAGTCGATAGCAACGCGGGTGTGATTCATGCGGCGATTCCAAGCCCGGGTTTGTTTG
>JBEKBO010000170.1:0-7634 GCA_050015355.1 Candidatus Korobacteraceae bacterium
GCCAGAAACTGTTGCAAGCGCCTTACGCACTTCTCGACCTGGGCGTCGGTCATGCTCGCAACGGTAGCACCCGACGAAAGAACTGTCAATAACTTAACGTAGTAATACTAGTGTCGTGTCCCAGAAATACCTCAAATACTAAACACACCTCGTGAGTGTCATCCTGAGCGTAGCGAAGGATCTGCTTTTCCCAGCATTTCAAAGCAAAAGCAGATTCTTCGCTTCCTTCGGTCGCTCAGAATGGCACAGTAAGATTCATTACACGAATTTGCGGAATAGGACGCCACGCTGGGGCGTCAGGGCACAACAGGCGGGGCCAGCTTGCTTCCGGTCGGGAAACCGACGAACACCGGCTCCGGTTCGAGCTCTATGGCAAAGGCCTCGCGCACCTTCGCCTGCACCAGATTTTTCAGCTTCAGCAGATCGGCGGTGGTAGCGCCTCCGAGGTTCACCAGCGCCAGCGCATGTTTGCGGGAGACAGCGACGGGCCCGAGCTGAAAGCCCCGGCACACGCCCGAGTGCTCCACCAGCCAGGCCGCCGGAAGCTTTACGCGTCCGTCGCCGGCCTCGAAACACGGAACCTTGAAGTCCGACGAGCACTCCTTTGAGATACGACGCGCGGCTTGGTCAGGCTGTGCGGTCGTAGCAAACGGCTCTTTGGCCTTATAGCGCTCCACGATCTGCTGGTAATGGGCGCGCGTAATGAGCGGATTTTTGAAGAATGAACCCGCACTCCGCGAGTCGGGTTCCGCATCCTCCACCACCATGGCTTTGCGCCGCCGGATTTCCAGTACCGCCTGGCGCACCTGTGCCAACGAAGGCTGCGCGGCATACTCGCCGAAGTGCGCCTTCAGATCCGCGTAGCGCAAGCAGGGCGTGCCCGCGGGGCGCAGCGCAAAAGTTACGCGCAGAATCATGTAGCGCCCGCGATCGGCGGCGTTGAAGCGGCTGCCGCGATAGCAAAAGCCGCAGTCGCGATTCTCCAAGCTGACAAACTCGAGGGTGTTGAGATCGAGCGCCTGCACGCTGCGGATCGTTTCGGAAACCTCTTGCCCGTACGCCCCCACGTTCTGCACAGGTGTTCCGCCCACGGTGCCGGGAATGCCGCTCAGACATTCGACTCCGGCGCATTCTTCGGCTACAGCGTGCTGCACAAACTCATCCCAACCGGCTCCCGCACCGGCGTCGTACAGGATTTCATTATTCACCAGCCGTCGTTCGATGCCGGCAATCGCGATGCGCGCTACCAGTCCCGGCCAGCCCTCGTCGGAAACAACCAGGTTGCTGCCGCCGCCGAGAATGAATAACGGTTGGCCATACTCGCGGGCCCAGAGGACGGCCTCACGCGCATCGTTGGCCGTTCGCACGTTGACGAAATAGCGTGCCGGTCCTCCAATGCCGAGCGTGGTCAAGGGCGCGAGCGGAATGTTCTGGAGAATCTCCATCGCCGACAGTTTACAGGATGAGCGACGATGCTCTAAACGGTGCGAGCCGTAGTTCCCGTTTTGGCCCTGAGGTTGATAAGGCCTGTTTGCGACAGCTACGATTAATTACGTGCAAGGGGTGGCCCACACAAGCGTCCTTTGCTTGTGTGGGGTAGTTGGTTTTCCGTATACAGACTGCCCCACTCAAGCCAAAAGAAGGCTTGAATGGGCCACCCGCGGGCACCGCCCCAAAACTTACGCAAGTGCGCGGATGAAATTCGCCAATTTTGTAGTACCCTACGCTGCATCATGTTCAGCAGCATAAAATTCACCGCATATGAAGTGTTCGGGTATCTGTTTCCGGGCATGGTGGCCTTCGTCGCCGCGTTCATTTTTTGGAGCGTGTGTCGTGATGCCCATGTCGTCATTGACCTTGGACAACCGGCAATCGTCTGGATCATCATCGGAGTGGTGTCCTACTTGCTCGGCCATGTTGTTGAATCGTTTGCGGCGCATGTTTACGGCGCTTATTGGGAAAGTTTCAGATGGGTTCACGACCTAAGGCGGGCGAACCTTCGCCATGACCGCTGGGCATGGAGAATGCTATGGACGTGGCCGCTCATCTGGCTGAAAATAGTCGTCAATTGGCCGATATATGAACCCAGGATTGACCGGAATCTAGGGCGCAGCAACGCAGAGATTACTGCTGAGCTTTATGCGCGGGCTGAAGAACAAGTTGCGTTTTATCTAGGAGATACTCTTCGTGATCCGCCCTCGCGGAACTGGGTCTTCGAGATTTGCAGTAACGCCGTCGCCCGAGATAAGAGGGAGGGGACCAAAAACGGGGAGGGAGATGACAGGCGAGAAGTTTGGAGCTACCGAGAGGGTTTTTACAAAGGGATGTCGCTATCATTGCTAATGCTAGGGGGAGTACTGATATGGACCTTGTTTTATAAGGTCAACGGCAGGATCGTAACAATCGTGGCCGAGAACAGGACCCTGATCGACTGGGGGCCTCGGACGGTCAAGTACATCGGAATCGCGTGTTTGGTCGCGGCGTTTTTTTATTGGCAAAGTGCCTTGAGAATCCGAGTGCGCCGCATAACCGACACCCTGTCCTCTTCCTCCTAATAAACACACAACGGTGACTCGCTGTGCATCAGGGATGCGCGCTTCAGGTCTTCAGTCCTAATTGATGAAAAATCCCCATATCACCCGTTAGCGCTACTTCCGTTGGCTTTTCAAACGCTCCAGCAGGTCCTGCGCGGGCTTAAAATCTGGCGCGATCCGCAGCACCTTGGTCAGTTGGTCTTGCGCTCGCTGATTGTCGCCGTTCAAAACCAGCGCCATCGCCAGGTGGTAATTTTCGTCCAGCGAGTTGGGCCGGGCTTGCGCCGCTTTTTCGAAAGCCCGCACAGCATCCGGAAAATCGCGGCGGGCCATCTGTGCGAGGCCCAGGTTGTAGTACTTGTCCGGATCGCGTGGATCGAGCGAAATCGACTTCTGGCAGGACGCGGCGGCATCGTCGAAGGAGCGCTTTCGCAGGTAGACGACGCAGATTTGGCTGTAGGCGTCGGCCAAGTCCGGCTTCAGTTCGACGGTGCGCTTGAATTCCTGCAAGGCTTTGTCGAGGTCGTTGCGCTTCAGATAAATGTAGCCGAGAAGGAAATGCGCGTCGGGGCGATTAGGGTCGTCGCGCAGCGCCCGTTGGACGCTCAGCAGCGCCTGTTGCTGATCGCCCGCTCGCAGCGCCTGCTCCGCCGCAGCCAGCGCCAGTTCGTCTCTGTTCCGCCGGCGGGCGAAGGCAGCCGCGGCCAGCAGCAGCACGGCCACCAACGCAAAAGCCATATACGGGCGCAAGACTCCGGCTCGTTGCGGCGGGCCGGAAATTGCATCGGGTTCAGGTTCGCGCACCGGCCCGCTGGGAAGCAGCGCTCCCAGGATCGCTCCGGTAATGAGACCTCCGAGGTGTGCCGCATTATCGATGTGCGCGGCGGCGGCGCCAAACGCGATGTTGTAGAAAACAAAAATCGCGATGCTGGTCAGATTGCCGCGCATGGCGGCGCGCAAACGCCGGTTGCGCTGAAAGCCAAGCGCCGGCAGCAGCGCTCCCGCAATGCCAAAAATTGCGCCGGAGGCGCCAACGCCGACCACCGCCGAGTGCCACCACACGCTGGCGATGCTTCCGCCCAGTGCGCAGAACAAGTAGAGCAGGACGAAGCTGCGGCGTCCAAACAACAGCTCGGCCAGGATGCCGAGGTTCAGAAACGCCCACATGTTCAGCGCGATGTGAAGAATGTTCGCGTGCAGAAATGCCGAGGTGAGCAGACGCCACCATTGTCCGCTGCCGAGGGTTAGAGGTCCGAAGTTGGCTCCCCACCTTATGAGCCTGGCCGGGCTGGGAGAAGCGGAATGCAGGGAAGCCGCCATTGCCAGGAACACCAAAACGTTTAAGGCGATGAGGATGGCCGTTGGAGAACGAAGCCAGAAGCTCAGCGGAGGACGCCGGGTTGCAACTCGTTGCGGCTGAATTTCGGCCAGCTCCTGGCGGCAGGCGGGGCACAGCATATCCCCCGCCACCGTGGGTTCAAAGGCTCGCCGGCAGTGTGCGCACTCTTGCATGGGTTAGTTGCCGGCCGGCAGCATCTTGAACGCGATACCGTTCGGCTGCATGCCGGTGGGAATCATCGTGAACAAACGTTGCGGCGGTTTTTGGATCTTCTTGTCGCGCCGCACACCGAGCCGTAGCACAGACACATCGCCAGACCCCGTATCCGCGACAAACAGCAGTTGTTCGTCAGGCGTCAACACCATCCGGTCTGGCCTGCTGCCCACGGGAACGCTCACCAGCAGCTTCCTGGTGGACACATCGAAGACGGCGACGGAGCTCGATTGCAGGTTGCTGACGTAAAGCAGGCTGCTGTCGCCGCTGAAAACGCCACTCACGGGGCTGTTGCCGGCCAGAAAACTTTCACTGACCTCGTTCGAGGTGGTGTTGATGGCCGAGATCGTATCCGCCTCGAAGTTGCACACGAACAACTCGCCGCCGTCGGGCTTCAGCATCAAGCTGACCGGAGTGCCGCCAACCCGAAGCAGCGTCAGCAGCCGTTTGTTCTTCAGGTCGATGGCCGCAATCTGATGCGATGCGGTGCAAGCCACAAACGCTTTGCTGCCGTCCGGCAGGATGGCAATATCCTCCGGGTTCCCGCAGACCGGAATGGTGGCCTGCACCTCGAGCCTCTGCGCGTCGATCAACGAGACGGCATTTGCGCCACGCGAGGAGACGACAACCAACTTGCCATCCGGCGACACCCGCGCCACCCCGGGCTGGGCCGGAACCGATATGTTGCCGAGCCACTGACGATTCTGCAGATTCAGCACGGTGACGGTATTCGAGCCGGCATTGGCAACGAACGCGCGCGACCCGTCCGGCGTTACGGAAAGGTGGTACGGGCTTCGTTGCACGGCCATCGTCGCCACCAGTTGATTGCTGCGCGCGTCGATAACGCTCACCGAGCCCGAATCCGAGTTCACGACGTAAACTTCGCTATTGACCGGGTTCGGGGTAACTCCCGTCGGGTTCTTGCCCACGTTCAGCGTTCGCAGCGGCGCGAACGAAGTGGTGTCGATGATCGTTACCGTGTCGCTCTTGCCGTTGCTTACATAGATGAAACCTTGCGTGGCGGGCGAGGCCTTGCTGCAACCCAGGCAGGCGAACAGCACCATGCAGATGGCGGCAAACACGGCCAGAGCAAGCCGGCATGGCCGGGCGAACGGGCGTTTGTTGTTTATCACGCGGAAGCCGGCTCGTCGTCCTGATCAGCGGCAGGGCCGGCGGCGCGCGCCGCGGTTGCATGTAATGGAGTGGCGCCGAGCATCTCCGGAGGGCCGGCGATGGTGCGATCCAGCACCTCCGCGATCGGCCGTACTTGCTTGATCAGCTCTTCAAGTTGCCAAGGGAAAATCGACTGCGCGCCGTCGGAGCGCGCCTGCTCGGGGTTGTCGTGCACTTCCAGCATCAATCCGTCACAGCCAACCGCGACGGCGGCGCGTGAAAGCGGGATCACCTTATTGCGTTTGCCGGTTCCGTGACTCGGATCGACCATGATGGGCAAATGGCTTTCGCGCTGGATGGCCGGCACGATGCTCAGATCCAGCGTGTTGCGCGAGTGATCCGCAAAGGTGCGGACACCGCGCTCGCACAGAATAACCTGGTGGTTGCCTTCGTTCATCACGTACTCGGCAGCCAGCAGGAACTCCTCCAGCGTGGCGCTCAAGCCGCGCTTCAACAAAACCGGTTTGCGGGCCTGGCCGGCGCGCTTCAACAGCGAATAATTCTGCATGTTTCGCGCCCCAATCTGGATGACATCGGCATACTGTTCGACCAGATCCAGCGACGCTTCATTGATGGCTTCGGTCACGATCAGCAATCCGAATCGCCTGCGTACCTCGGCGAGAAGCCTCAAGCCTTCGAGCCCAAGGCCCTGAAACGAATAGGGCGAAGTGCGCGGCTTGAAAGCGCCGGCACGGAAAAAAGGTACGCCCATGCGCGCGATGCGCTCGGCCAGGCCGAAGATCTGCTCGGGGGTCTCCACCGCGCAGGGTCCGGCCACGATGGCCAGCGCAGAGCCGCCAATCGTGGCCTGGCTGCCGGGAAAGTGAATGACCGTGTTCTCGGGCTTGACGTCGCGGCTCACCAGCTTGTAGCGCTTGCTGATGAGCAGTACTTCCTGCACACCCGGCAACTCTTCGAAAAATGCCGGGTCCAGCTCGCCGGTTTCGCCGATCACGGCGATTCCGAAACGCTGCGTGCCCGCGCTGATGTGCGAGCGGAGCCCAAGACTTTCTATCTTCTGGCAGACCGCCCGGACGTGCTCTTCCGTGGCTTGGGCCTGCATGACGACGAACATAGGCGTTGCCTCGAAGACTCTAGTTTAAGCCTCTTGCAACCGTGCCGCAATGTTGCCCGGCGCTAGTTGGTCAGTTTCCGAATAGCGGTTCGATGGTGCCCCACGATCCCCGTCGGTGCCCCACATCTGCGGCAGTTAGCAGATGTGGGATTTCTAACGTGAGGTAGCTTCTTGAACTGTCATGCGTATGCAGTGACCTGCAATCCCATGGATGGTTGTGCTATATGTTGCGCATGCCAACCGCAGCCAGTAACGAACCTGCAAAACGAGAGAGAGACATACTGAAGCTGATTCCGCCGCCGGATGCGCCGCCGCAGCTTACTGCGCGCCGCATCGGAATTCATACGTCGACCGCCGGCGGCGTGGAAAATGCCGCCGAACGCGCTTACCGGCTCGGATGCAACACCTTTCAGATCTTCTCGTCGAGTCCGCGGCAGTGGAAGCCTTTCGACCTCTCGCGCGCCCAGTGTGAGGTGATGGGCCGTTTGCGCGACAAGTACGATCTGCGCCCCCTCATCGTCCACGCCAACTATCTCATCAATGTCGCCGGCGGTAATACCGGGTTCTGCGGCAAATCGATTGAGGCCTTGCGCGCCGAGATGCAACGTGCGATTGCGCTGAATGCCGCCTATCTCGTGCTGCATCCAGGGTCGTTTCGTGGGTCGGAGCGTGCCGAGGGTCTGGAACGAGCCGCCAGCGCAATCGCGCAAGCCGCCGAGGCACAGCACCTGGCGCGCGCCGGTCTGACCGTCCTGATTGAAAATACGGCGGGCGCCGAGTATTCGCTCGGCGGCAGCTTTGAGCAGGTCGCGGAGTTGCTGGATCGGCTGCGGCCAGTTGTGCCTGTGGCCGCCTGCATCGACACCTGCCACACTCATGTCGCGGGCTACGACATCGTCAGCGAAGCTGGATACGAACAAACGATGCGGCAGCTCGAAGCGACCATCGGCCTCAAGAACATTCCCGTCTGGCATTGCAATGACGCGAAAGCCGACCGAGGTTCAAAGCTCGACCGTCACCAGCACATAGGGAAGGGAAGCATCGGGCTGGAACCTTTTCGCCGCCTGGTGAACGACCGCCGCACCGCGCACGCGGCCTTCATTGCCGAAACTCCCATCGACGAGCCGCTCGATGACCTGACGAACGTGAACGCCCTGAAAGCACTGGTAGGCCAGCTTCGCTAGAGCGGTTCCCATGAAGCTATATACCGTATCCGCAGTGTTTGAACCAAGCTGCGGCGTTGTCCGGGGTGATAGCTGCGAGGGCCAGAGCAGCAGCCTGTTCGAGGGCTTCCAGCAGA
>JBEKBO010000171.1:0-7611 GCA_050015355.1 Candidatus Korobacteraceae bacterium
AGATGTTCCAGAGTCTTGGTCCTCAAGCCGTAACTCTGGCTCGACCCCAGCGGTGCTTATGCACCGCCTAAAAAAACTGTCGCTTGACAATGCCTTCGTTCTTATCGATGGGCGAACATGCAATGCATTAACCCCCGCTGCCCCATGCTGCTGTTCTCGAATCAGATCGCGGACGAACTCAACGAGTTTTTCAAGCAAGAAGAATGAAACTCAGTACATACCGACAGCGTCGTCGGGCAACGCGCAGCATTTCGGGAGAAGGATTTCTAGCTCACTCGTCCCCAACTGTGGAGGTCAGGACAAGCTTCCTGAGCGAAGCGCCTCGCGGCCATCTTCTGCACGTTGCAACGCACGGCGAGTTCCCGGACGAGAATGCGCTTGACCATCACGGCATTCTGCAGGCTCGGACCGTCAAGGAGGACGGCGCGGTGCGAGCATCGGCAGTACGAAAATTCGACCTCAGCTCCACCCTGCTGGTGATGCTCAGTGTCTGCAATGGAGGTCTGTATCGGATCGGACCCGCCGACGAGCCCTACGGTCTGATGCCCGCCTTCCTGCAGGCCGGTTCCCAAAATGTCGTAGGGACGCTTTGGGAGGTCGAGGATTCATACGGTCGTCTGCTTGCTACCGAGTTCTACAAGAACCTGAAATTCGGTCCCGCAGAAGCGCTCCGTCAAGCCAGCCTTGTGCTCATCGGGCAGGATCAGACTGTTCGCCGATGGGCGAGCTTTGTATCAGTGGGGCCAGGACGCTGGGATTCCATCGTACAGTGCGAGAACTGCGGAACCATGTACCCTTCGGCGGTTAGTTCCTGCATCGCCCAACTCGGGCACGATACACCAGATAGTTCCATCCGCTCGGTTTCATGCCGAAACTGTCTGGCTCAATCCAGGAATCTCGGTTATCCTTGGCGGACGATAAAGAATCGGAGTCAGTACGCCATTAGGTAAAGGGGCGCTGGGTCCGTGGGAAAAAGCGGCTATTCTCGATGGATGGCCTTTCGGAATAGAGCCTGCTAGAAAGGGGCCGAAAGACGTGGCTATAGGCCGCTTCGGATAGTTGCGGATTCCTGTTTTCGCTCCGGAGAGGTCATGCTGAGGGAATCCGTCAATCCCGATCCACGTCGATCCCAGTTTCATGGAGTTACGTCACCTTCGCTATTTTGTTCGGGCTGCGGAGCTTCTGCATTTCACTCGAGCGGCTGAATCGCTCTATGTTTCACAGCCTACGCTCTCCAGTCACATACAGCAATTGGAGGAGGAACTGGGCAGCCCATTATTCGATCGACTCGGGCGCCGAGTTCGACTAACAGAGGCAGGTCAACTGTTGCTCGATCATGCTCGTAACGCTATTCGCGAAGTGGAATTGGGCAAGGAGCGAATCGCCGAGCTTCTAGGCCTACTCCGTGGCACGCTCCGCGTCGGCACAACACAGGTGTTCAGCCACTATCTGGTGCCAATTTCGCTTGCAGCTTACATAGCCGCTTATCCCGACATCCATGTTCTTGTGCAGTGGGGCACCTCACCCGAGGTTGAACGGAGTGTTTTGGCGGGAACTGTTGATCTCGGTCTCGCCTTCCTGCCACCCGATTCTGATGAGATCGAATATGAAGTGTTGCTTTCTGACGAGGTGGTCTTGGTTGTCTCCAATAAGCATCCCTTGGCAGCCAGAGAAGCCGTCTCAGTGAGTGAACTGGGCGGTCTTCCTCTTGTGCTTCTAAGCACCGGATTAAGCACCCGCCGGCTGGTCGATACGCGATTTGCGAAAGAAAATATCTCGCCGAATATTCTTCTGGAAACGAATGATATCCCCGCAGTACTCACGATCGCAGAGACGGGTAGCGCTGGAACATTTGTGTCTCGCAGACTCGTGGTAAGCCACCCTGATTTACATCCGCTCTCGCTTAGTCCGAGCCTTGTCCGGTCTGCAGGCATCCTTCGTCGTAAAGGGATCCACCTGAGTGCTGCCGCGCGCGCATTTCTGGAGGTAATCAAGGTTCATTGCCAAAACATAGAACTGCGGGGAGGATCTTGATTCAGTTGCATAGACGGTTGACAGCGGTGGCTCGTCCCGAAGCGACCAAGAAAGGGACCTTCCAGAGGGAAAGTTATTTGGGTTGGACAAAGTTGAAAGCCAGTACTTTCAAGAGTCTAGGCGGGAGATGCTGCAGCCCATAATCATAGCCTTGATCAAATGCCTTTAAGTTTAAGTCCAGAGAAGCGCTGGGGACAGAGTTCTCAACCGACTTGCGTAATGATTCGCGCTGGAGCACGCCAGCGACAGCTCCGAAAAACCCTAACATCACAATGTTCAGCACGGCGCGATTGCTGGCCTCTTCAGCCAGCCGCATTGCTGGAATACCGTAAACCCGGGCGCCTTCGGGGGTTCCTGTGACGCGAACCAATTCCTCTTCAATTATCACTAAGCCGCCTGGTCGCAGCTCGGGAAAAAACATGTCATAGGCTTCCTGCGACATTGCTACCAGAATGTCGGGATTGCTGACGTGGTGATAATAAACCGGCTGGTCGGAAACAACTACCTGCGTGCTACACAGACCTCCGAAATCCTGGTTGAAGTCTTGGGTCATGATGGCGTGGTAGCCCTTGACGCCCGAAATGGCCTTGGCGATCATCTTCGCGAGAAGGATCACGCCTTGTTCGGCGAACCCGGCAACACGAATTTCGGTTAGCTGCATACCGGTTCCTCACCACGCCGATCCCGACTGGCACGGTCGGACTAGCCCAAGGGTACTGGGTGGCTCCGAGCCAAGTCCAATCTTTTGATCTGATGTAATCGATAGGCTTTTCAAATGGGTGGTGGCGAAACGCACGCCTGCACACACACGAGCAAAGTGGAAGTGATAGGAGAACGATTTACCCTGAACGCGTCTGCCCGCCGCACGGCGGAATCTGTAAAGAAACAGGCAAACGGGTATGCGGCAGCGTGCCTTATCGCCACTATCTGCACCACCTATTTTGTGGCCCGATTTCATTCGCTACATGGTCGCGCATCATAGGTGATTCCAATGGATTACATCAGAGCTAACGATTGGACCGGCTGCAATCTTCTCCATACACTGCAGGCGTGAATGCACATAGGCAGGATCAGGGTTGTTTGCTTGGATATGGAAAGGATCGTTACTTGCCTGAAGCAGTATCGCCAAAGAAGCAACCGTGGGTCGTTGGGTACTCTGTTGGCAACGGACGCTGTAATTGGCGTGAGCGAAATGGAGTTTTAAGGTTCAGGAGATAGGCGATGTCACATCAAGATTTCAGAGACCTAGATGTTTTGGTTTTAGGAGGAGGGAACGCCGCACTTTGCGCTGCGATTACCGCACGCGAACAGGGTGCAAGCGTTCTGATGCTGGAGTGCTCGCCGAAGTGCTTCCGAGGCGGCAACAGCCGGCACACCCGCAACATGGCCCTGGCGCACGAGGCGCACATCGTGCCATACACCGGGTCTTATCCCGAAGAGGAATTTTGGAATGATTACCTTCGCGTAACCGGAGGGGAAGGCAATCAGCAGTTGGCGAGGATGGTCATTCACGAGTCGCCCAACTGCTTGGATTGGGCAAGAAATCACGGCGTAAGATTTCAGCCGTCGCTCACCGGGACCCTTCATCTGGGCCGCACCAACGCCTTTTTCCTGGGCGGCGGCAAGGCGTTGATCAATGCTTACTATGCCTCCGCGGAACGCCTCGGCGTGCAGATTCTCTATGAGGCAGAGGCGATCGACCTCGACATTATGGACGGAGTGTTCCGCAATGCGACGGTTCGCATGGCGGGCGGGGAGCAGGCAAAGATCGCCGCCAAGACCCTGATAACGGCTTCCGGCGGCTTCCAATCCGATCTGGAGTGGATGAGGAAAGCCTGGGGAGACGCCGTCGACAACTTTCTTATCCGTGGTACTCCGTATGACAAGGGGTTGGTGTTAAAGGCGCTGCTGGACCGCGGCGCGGAATCGGTCGCCGATCCCACCCAGGGCCACATGGTTCCCATCGACGCGCGGTCTCCGAAGTTCGACGGCGGCATTGTGACGCGTGTCGATTGCGTGACCCTAGGGATCATGGTGAACAAGAACGGGGAGCGTTATTACGACGAAGGGGAAGATCGCTGGCCCAAGCGGTACGCCATCTGGGGACGTATGATCGCGAAGCAACCCGACCAGATATCGTACGCGTTCATCGATTCCAAGGTGTTCGACCGGTTTATGCCGTCGCGCTACCCGGCGATCACAGGCAACACCATTGGCGAAGTCGCGAGACAGTTCAACTTGCCCGTCGAGAAGGTTGAGGCAGTGGTCGCCGAGTTCAATCGCGCGGTACAGCCCGGAACATTCAATCATGCCATTCTCGACGACTGTAAGACAGCCGGGTTGACACCGCCCAAGACCCACTGGGCGCAACGCCTTGACACGCCTCCTTTCTATGGATATCCGTTGCGGACGGGGGTGACCTTCACCTATTTCGGAGTGAAAGTCAATGCCAAATCGGCGGTTTTGATGAAGACTGGAAAGCCCGCCGAAAACATCTTTGCCACGGGAGAGATCATGGCGGGCAACATCCTCCCCAGGGGCTATGTCGGAGGCTTCGGTTTGACCATCGGCAACGTTTTCGGACGAATCGCTGGGAATGAGGCGGCCATGGCGGTCAGAGAAGGTCGCGGCGCCCTGAAGGAGATGGCTTATGCAGCAAAGTGAATTGATGCGTGAAGGCGAGCACATGATGACAGTCTGCAATGCTTGCCGCTACTGCGAAGGGTTTTGCGCGGTATGGCCGGCCATGGAATTTCGACGCAAGTTTGCCGAGGGCGACCTGACCTACCTGGCGAACCTGTGTCACAATTGCAGCGAATGTTATTATGCCTGCCAGTACGCGCCTCCGCACGAGTGGGAAGTCAATCCGCCGCAAACTTTCGCGAAAATTCGCGCGCAGAGCTACGAGCAGTACGCGTGGCCAAAACCACTGGCCAGCGCCTTCAGGGCTAACGCGCTGGTAGTATCGCTGGCGGTCGCGCTGATGCTGGTCATCTTTCTCTTCGGCGCCACCCAGGCCCTCGGAGGCAAGAGTCTGGCCACCGCCATTCCCAGAGGAGATTTCTACAAGATCACGTCCCACGAGACATTGGTGTTGGCCTTCGGCGCCGCCGGGCTGTTTGCGACACTGGCATTGCTAATCGGGCTGGTCCGTTTCTGGCGCGGCACGGGCGAGCAGGTCTCGGACCTGACCAACCTGCCGGCCTTGGCCACGGCCATCAAGGACGTGCTGGCGCTCAAGTACCTGGACGACAGCGGCTGGGGTTGTGCCTACCCGTCCGAGAAGAGCTCGCAGTCGCGACGCTGGTTTCATCACTTTACGTTCTATGGCTTCCTGCTTTGCTTCGCGGCGACGACCCTGGGCGCCATCTACTACTACGGGTTTGGCTGGAAAGGCCCGTATGGCTATTTCAGTCTCCCTGTCGTGCTGGGCACATTGGGCGGCATCGGCCTCTTGATCGGACCGAGCGGCCTTTACTTCCTGAAACTGGGGCGGAACCGCGAAATTACGGACGAGAAGCAGTGCGGCATGGACGTGGCGTTCCTCGTAATGCTCCTGCTGACCAGCGCCAGTGGTCTGCTGCTGTTGGTGTTGCGTGAAACAGCGGCCATGAGTTCACTGCTGGTGATCCATCTCGGAGTAGTGATGGCGCTGTTCTTGACGCTGCCTTACGGAAAATTTGTGCATGGCGTATACCGTTGCGCCGCACTGCTGAAATATGCTTTGGAGCGGGCACGCAAGCAAACCCTTGGAGTGTGAGCAAGTGGCATAGGTTTGCTGAGGGCCGTTTTCAAGCAGTTGAGGGCCCGAACAGCGACCATAAGCACAATTAGGCAAATCGGAGCAGCTATGGCAGAAAAGAACAGTGGAAGAAAAGAGACCATCACAGCCGAGATTTCCCGTTGGACGGCGGGAGTAAAGTTCAGCGACCTTTTGCCCGAGGCGGTTCACCAGTCCAAACGCTTCCTGCTCGATGCCGTCGGCTGCGCGCTGGGCGGCTATCAGCAGCATGACGTCGCCATCGCGCTCCGGGTCCTGAATGAAGTTGCGGCCCCCGGTCCGGCGACCGTGATCGGCTCGGGCAAGAAAATAGATGTCGTTCACGCGGCATTTGCTAACGCGCTGATGATTCGCTGCATGGATTACAACGATATCTATTGGAAACAGGACCCGTCGCATCCGACCGACATTTTTCCGGCGGCGATTGCCTGTGCGGAGCGCGCCAAGAGCAACGGTCGCGAATTGATCGTGGGACTCGCTCTCGGGCACGAGTTCGAGATGCGTCTTTGCGAAGCTGCTTTTCCCGGCATTCGCGAACGCGGATGGCATCACGCCACGTTTACGGCGTTCGTCTCTCCAATTGTCGCTGGTCGGATGCTGCATCTTCCCTGGGAACAAATTCAGCATGCCATTGGCATCTCGGCCTCAGCCCGGGCGTCGTTTGGTGCGGTTACCGCCGGCAAATTGACGATGATGAAGAACACCGTATCCCCGATGGCCACCGAAAGCGGGGTGCTCGCCGCCTTGATGGCGAGCGAGGGCTACACCGGCCCCGAGCACATCATCGATGGCAAAGAGGGATTGGTTCACGTCTTTGGTCCGGAGTGGAAGCTGAACCTGCTGACCGACGGGCTGGGAGAGTCTTGGCGCATTACGCAGTGCGGCATGAAGTTCTTCCCTACCGAGGCGCTGACGCACGCTCCGATTTCGGCCACGCTGGATCTCATCAAGGAGCACGACCTCAAGCCCGAGCAGATCGCCAAGGTCCACATCCGCTCGCTGGCTCGCGCCGCCGACATTCTTGCCGACCCGAGCAAGTACGATCCGCGCTCGAAGGAGACCGCCGATCACTCCCTGCCGTACTGCATCGCCGCGGCCATCGCCGATCGCAAGGTGACCCCGGTGCAATTCACCCCGGAAAAGATCAACGATCCCCAAATCCGCGCCCAGTTACGCAAGGTTGAAGTGGTTGCCGATCCCGAGATTGAGAAAGCTTTCCCCGCGTTGCAGCGGGTCGCGGTCACGATCGTCACCATGGGCGGGAAGGAATTCAGCAAACAGCTCGATTACCCGAAAGGCGATCCGCGTAATCCGCTCAGCGATCTGGAGGTGGAAGAGAAGTTCGCCGCGCTGGCCGACGGTGTGATCAGCAGAGCGCGGCAACAGCAAGTTCGCAATCTCATCTGGAACCTTGAAAAGTGCAGCTCGGTCACGGAACTGATGGAATTGCTGAAAGAGGAGAAGAGCACGGCGGCCGTCCACTAGCTCTCCACATGGAGCAGGCAGGGCCCGGCTGGTTCCGATTCACACCCGCGGGCGGCGGTATTGCGACATGCGGGTGTGAGAGGTTTCGTGTTCACAAACAACGGCCGACGGAGTGAACTTGGCCGGTGAGATAAGGATATGACAACTTCCGCAAGCGCAATACTTACGCGCGCGGGCGAGGCGGGTCGTTCCGGCGCCGATATTCGTTCCGACCTGCGCGTTCTATTGGAGCCGCGAGCCTCCGGGGGAATCCAGTTGGAACTGGTCTCGCGCGTTGACCTTTACTATGGCGAGGCTATCCGCAGGCAGGC
>JBEKBO010000172.1:0-10188 GCA_050015355.1 Candidatus Korobacteraceae bacterium
CACTTCCCATTGCCGATCGGTCAACTCCCAGCGGCCATGCATGCGGCAGAACGGAGCATTCCAGAGCACACCCAGAATGCCACGTCCGACCGACCGAAACGTTTATGAGACTGGTTCTAGAGATATGGATTTTTCTGAAGCCATTAGACTATTTCCTCAAGTCGGTCAATTTTCCTCAAGTCGATCGATTGAGTCTGCACCTACTCGAACTCTCTTGCTCCCGCAAGGCTGGGAACTTTGGGATCATATTTCCAGCCCGGTATCAGGTACTGCATGGCCATAGCATCATCGCGCGCACCTTGCCCGACCTTGCAGTAGAGCTGGTGAGCCTTCTCGATTTCCGCCATGTCAATCTCTACGCCAAGCCCAGGTTTTTGTGACACCTCTATCATGCCCTTCACGATCTTGAACGGCTCTTTCGTCAAATGTTCCTGGTCTTCCTGCCAAATCCAGTGAGTATCTATCGCAGTGATGTCACCCGGAGCAGCAGCAGCTACATGTGTAAACATTGCAAGAGAGATATCAAAGTGGTTGTTCGAGTGCGATCCCCAAGTAAGTCCCCACTCATGACACATCTGGGCTACGCGCACGGAGCCCTGCATCGTCCAGAAATGTGGATCGGCCAGCGGGATGTCCACGGCATGCAGTTGTATCGAGTGCCCCAGCTGACGCCAATCGGTTGCAATCATGTTCGTCGCGGTCGGCATGCCTGTGGCACGCCGGAATTCCGCCATGATCTCTCTTCCCGAATATCCGTTCTCGGGACCGCAGGGGTCTTCCGCATATGCCAACACGTGATGCTGATTGCGGCAAAGGCTGATCGCTTCCTCCAACGACCAAGCCGCATTGGGATCAATCGTGATACGCGCACCAGGAAACCTTTTGGCCATTGCCGCTGCGGCTTCCATTTCCTCGAAGCCGCGCATAACGCCGCCTTTGAGTTTGAAGTCATTGAACCCATAGCGCGCGTTTGCCGCTTCAGCGAGGCGCACGATTGCGGCGGGCGTCACCGCCTCTTCGTGGCGCAGGCGCAGCCAAGCATCTTTCGCACCCGGGTTGCTGAGGTAGGGCAGGTCCGTTTTCCGACGGTCACCCACATAGAACAGGTAACCCAGCATTCTCACCGCACTGCGCTGTTGTCCCGTCCCTAAGAGTGCAGCTACCGGCACATCCAGGAACTGACCTAGCAAATCCAGCAGCGCGGCTTCTATGGCTGTCAGCACATTATCGGCCCGGAGGTTGATTTCATGCGGCTGCTTCAAGACGGCAGCTTCGGCGGCGGAAGTTACTTCGTGCACGGTTGATTGCGGGCCGGCTGTACTTCGAACAAGTAGTTGCTGCCGTATCTTGTTAAGAATGTTGTTGCACAGACCAATCGATTGCCCGACCACCAGCGGCTTGGCCTTCTCTAGTGTCTGGCGGATTCCTTCTCCGCCAGGAACTTCGCCCACGCCGGTGCGGCCGGAACTATCTTTTAGGATGACCACATTACGAGTAAAGAACGGACCGTGCGCACCGCATAAATTGAACAGCATGCTGTCGTGCCCGGCGACGGGTATGACAGCCATTTCAGTTACGATGGGAGTACCCGAAGAGGCAGCATTACTGAGAACGGGCCGTGGAGGATGGCTGTCCAACCTATTCATTAGACTCCTCCCGTTGCATTATGGTCGGATCAAACAACTCATCATGCATAAGGCCGACGAACAGGTATTCCGAGTCGGTGCATTTCCAACCAGCGAAAAAAAGTCAATATCGCTGTCTATTATAGATATGAACAAAACAATAGAAAAGACAAAGACCACCGCCCCTAAAATCATCGACTCCTCTCACCAGATGAAGGGAGTAATGGCGGCTGTGACGGCGGTGGTCGGGGAAGAACCAGACACATATGACGGCGTGGGCGAGCATCCTAGCAGTCTGGATTTGCCAACCCAGAAACCCAAAATCACAAAGTTGCTTGCCGACTGCGAGTGCCTGCCGAAAGGGTCGGCAGAACGGTTTCAGGCTTTTCGAAAACTTTTGAAAGTTCTGCACGACGAGTATGCGAAATAAATGCTTCTGATGCTCCACTGCATGCATGAATCCGGCAGCTTATCCGTAGCCCCCGACTTGCGGTAAAGCGTAGCCGATTCGCCCCCCTTGCAAGAAGATCATCAATCCTCGTCCTCATCATCAATCTGTTTTCCATACAGACACGACCAGCACCGATAGTGCGGATCGGTGTCCAGCGCGGTCTGTTTCGGCAGATGCAGCGCATCCTTGATCTGCACTATCAGGTCTTTGCGCTCCAAGATGCACTTATCTGCGAACAAGGTGAAGGTTGCAGACGCCGGGTCGTAGATCACCCTTCCCCTTGGAAATTCTTCATATTCGGATTCGCGAGGAGCCTTGCCGAGTCGCTGAAACTGCTCCCAAACGTCAATATGACTTCGAGGGTGATCTCGATGATTGCCATACGGCTCGGCTTCGCTCAGTGATGCTTTGTCGATCAGCAGCTTGCCATTGACCAGCCAAAAGATGCCGACGTACTGTGCTTGGTCAGATTTCTTGCGCTTCACCTGTTGCCCCTCAGTGCAGGCGGTAAAAGCCCCATCCGTAATAGAAATTGCACTTCACTCCGCTACGCAGCCTTCCGGTATGTAATTTGGCCGTCCAGTGAGGTTCCAGAGTTTACGTCGCACTGGAGAACGGTGAGATTGCGGGCCGCCATCGACACGTTGAGCAATAAGGCGATTGCGAACATTCCAATTGGAACATACCCCCCAACGGGCCCGAAACCGCGTTCTGGGAAATCACGCAACGCATCTCCCCCGGGCTGGCTGGTCTCAATCCTGGTTTCCTCGAAGCGGACTTCTGGCTCGTCTGGCTCCCCGTGGTTCAACGGTTGCCCTTGCTGGATGGCGGAAAATGCGTATTCCGGGTGGTATTCCAGCAAAATCGCTCTTGCCCGACCACGCAATTGAGATGGTTGGATCTTTCATTCGCCGCTGATATCAGGGCGCTCGTGCGGCTGCTTCCGCACCTTACGAAGGCACAGGGCAAGCGGTATGCACAGCAGCGAAAGGAATCCTAGCATCCGGAAGTTGTCCATGTAGGCAAGTAGAGAGGCCTGCCGCTGGACTGCTCCATAAAACATTCCGAGGGCCTTGTGATGGGCCGTGTAGGCCCCTGCTCCTCCGACGAAAAGCTTTGCTTCCAGGCCATGGATCATCTTCATCACGATCGGATTTCCGGCCGTGACGTTGGCAACCAGATAACGCTGATGGACTTGCGAGCCGCGCACCAGAAAGGTAGTGACACACGCGATACCAACACTACCGCCGATGTTACGCATGAGGTTAAAGATGCCGGCCGCGTTGCCCATTTCCTCCTTCCGCAGTCTGCTCATGGTCATCGTGATCAGGGGAACGAAGACGAAGCCGGAACCAAAGCCATTGATGAAGTTCGGCAGCGCGACAGAAGACATGGCGATTTGCAGATTGACGTGGCTCAGCATCAAAACCGAAGAACCAACGATACTGAACCCGAATGCCAGCAGCAGCCGGCCGTCCACGTAATTGACCAGCGGCCCCACGACGAACATGGAGAGCATGCATCCTAGCCCGCGTGGACTGACCGCCAAACCGCTGTCCAGCGCCGGGTATCCCATTAAAGTCTGCAAGAACAAAGGCAGCATGGAGGTGATGCCGTAAAGTACAAAGCCGTACAACGCGGTGAGCAACGTTCCCAGGCTGAAGTTCCGGTTCCCCAGCACGCCCAAATGCACAATCGGTTCCCGGACGGTCCGTTCGCGGACGATAAAGCAGACCAGGGAGAGTCCGGAAATCGCCGCCATCCAGCATATCCACTGGGCCGAAAACCAGTCCGCCTCCTGTCCTTTATCGAGTATCAGTTGGAGGCTGCCGAGCCATAACGCCATCAAGCCAAAACCGAGATAGTCGGCCCTCTCCCGCAAACCCTGCCGGATATAAGGAGGATCTTCAATGAACTTCGCAATCATGAACAGAGCGACCGCCCCCACCGGCAGATTAATATAGAAGATCCAGCGCCAGGAGTAACTATCCGTAATCCATCCGCCTAAAGTCGGGCCGATCACCGGCGCGACTATAATGCCAATGCTATAGGCCGCCATCGCAACGCCGTGTCGCCTGGGCGGAAAACTTTCCAGCAGAATGGCTTGGGCCAGCGGTTGCATGCCTCCCCCGCCCATGCCTTGCAGAACCCGCGCGACAATCAATACCGGCAAGTTGATCGCCGCCCCGCACAACAGGGATGCGCCGGTAAACGCTACGATGGAAATCATAAACAGGCGCCGGCGTCCCAGACGCCGGGCCA
The DNA here is from genome assembly GCA_050015355.1 of Candidatus Korobacteraceae bacterium. GTDB lineage: Bacteria > Acidobacteriota > Terriglobia > Terriglobales > Acidobacteriaceae > CAWBRT01. The sequence continues at coordinate 4,339 of JBEKBO010000172.1, forward strand.
GCCACCCGGTGGCGGGGAGCATGATGGCGTTGGAAACCAGATAGCTGGTGAGAACCCAAGTCGATTCGTTGGTCGAGGCGGAAAGATTGCCCGCTATATGGGGCAGCGCGACATTGGCGACCGAGGAATCCAGCACCACCATGAACGTCGCCAGCATTACCGACGCTGCGATAATCCAGGGATTGGCCGACGGTGTCCACGCACTCTCTTCTGGCTCAGGACCGTTCGCTGTGCTGCTCAATCGACCCCTCCGTTGTGCTTGGGGCGAGTGCGGGCAAGGCTCATCGCACTCTCACTTTTGGATCCACCGACAAGCCCGGCTTTAGCAATCCTTCCGCATTAAACGTCTGTCCGGGAGAACGGTCAAAATCGATGCGTACCGGGACCCGCTGCACGACTTTCACATAGTTTCCGGTGGCGTTCTCGGGGGGGAGCAGGCTGAACACCGAGCCGGTGCCGCCACCCAGGTTGGTTACGCGTCCTGTCCAGGAGCGCCCATACGCATCCACCTTGATTTCGACCGGTTGTCCCGGCCGCATACGCGCCAGCTGGGTTTCCTTGAAATTGGCCGTTACCCAGATGTCGTCAAGCGGCACGACGGTCAGCATTTCCTGCCCGATGCCGACATTCTGGCCGACCTCAACGGTCCTTTTGCCGACAATTCCGGTGACGGGAGAACGGATGACGGTATAGCTGAGATTAAGCTCCGCCTGGTCGAGCTGGGCCTTGCGCTGTAACACTTGGGCATCGGACGCATCCGCTTTAGCGCGCGTCATGGAAATCTGCTGCGGTGCCGTCTGCGCACTGCGCAAGTCTGCCCGCGCCTGCAGCAGCCTTCCTTTTGCCTGCACTACGGCTTGTTCGGCCGCCTGCACATGGGCCTTGGCCGATACCACGGCCGCTCGATTGGCTTTCGCTGCGGCCACCGCCTGGTCGTATTGCTGGCGCGAGATATTCTGCTTTCTTACCAGTTGCTCATAACGGACCAGGTCGGCGTCACTCTTGGCGGCATTGGCTTCGGCTTGTTCCAGGGAGGCGCTGGCGGACTGAAAGTTATGTTCGGCCACTCTCACCCCTGCCTCAGCGTTGACCACCGCGGTCGTGGCGGAATCGAGACTGCTTTGGGCGGTCGCGGAAATAATCGGGATGTGCCATCGAGAACTCGACGCGCTGGCTTTCGCATCCGCCAGCATCGCCTGCGCCTGCTCCACCGCAATTCGGTAGTCCTTCGGATCGATCGCCACCAGGACATCCCCGCTATGCACCAGTTGGCCTTGCACCACTCGCACTTCCAGCACCTGCCCGCTAACCCGCGCGCTCAACGGCATGATGTGGCCCTCCACCTGGGCGTCATCGGTGTCTTCATAAAGAAAAACATCGTGCAGCAAGTAGCCGGCGGCAAGCAAGGCAACTACTAAGACGGCAAGCCCAATAACCCCTTTCCGGGGATGTTCCTGAAAGACGCGGCGGGCGTGATGGAGTTTCGTGGGCTCTTTGCCGGTCTCGGGGGGAGGCGCAACTTCCCCAGGCTCCACTTCGGCAAATATCTCCCTTTCGTCCCCGGCAACACGGGATAGGCTATCGGGCGGGTGGTTGTGGGTCCGCAATTACTCCTCCTAAATACTGGTTATAGCTGGTGTGGGCAACCCCTAAGGCGCGCGCCAGGGCCAACTTGGCCAGGCTGTGGTCGTGTACGCTCGTTATGAACTGGTCGTTCGCGCTGGCCAGCGATTGCTCGGCCTGCACCACCTCAACGCTGTCCGTCACCCCGGATGTGAAACGCTCGCGCGAACGGTCCAGATTCTCGTTCGCCAAATCAACATTGCGGCGGGTGACGTCTACCTGCTCTCTCGCCGCGCTGAGATTCAGGAGTGCGGTTCGGACATCATAATCAATCTGGCCGCGAATGTTTTCTGCTTCCGCCTTGCGCTGCCGCAGGGCCGCTTCCGCTTGCGTGATGTCACCTTTAACTCGGCCGCCCGTGAAGACGGGAACGCTGACTCCCGCCTGCACATCGAAGGTTGGGTGCAAGTGGGCGAAGGTGGTGGCAAGCTCGGTGTAACTGCCATTGACCGCGAGTACGGGATAACGTTCGCCCCGGGCTGCGGAAAGCGTCTGCTCGGCGCCTTTCATAAGCCGGATGGCCGCCTGTAAGTCGCTCCGCGAGTTGTAGGCCGTTTTCAGCGCCGCTTCGACCGATGGCGGCTCGAGATCCGCGTACGGGAGCTGGTCGGCAATCTCGAAGGCCTGTCCGCGAGGCAAGCCAATGACGCGTCCCAGCGTGAGTTTTGCGATCGCAAAATCATTTCGCGCCACGCTCAGGTTGTACTGCTCTATGTGCAGTTGAACCTCGGTGCGCGTAACATCGATCCGCGGAGCGGTACCCGCCTGGAGTTCATCGACCGCCTGGTTGTAGAGCGCCTGCGCATTTCGCACCTGCGCCTGTGCGGCTTCAATGCGGGAACTGGATTCGATTACCCGGAGATAGGCGTTGCCCGCCGCCAGCGTCACCACGTCGAGGATGTCCTGGTAACTGAGTTGCGCCGCTTGAGCGACGCTTCGCGCCGCGCGAAAGCGCTGGATCGATGGCATGTTGAATAGCGTTTGGCTGATGCTTGCCCCTATCTGGCTTGAGCCATATGGACCGATCGATTTCGCAATCTCTGGAAAATTCGTGAGGTCAAGACTCCTCAGGTACCTGAGTATCGCGGGACTCGTTTGCGCAACCCCTTCCGTTACTCCGGCGCTCACCTGGGGCAACAGAGCGCTCATCGCCAGCAATCGTTGACCGCGCGTGATCCTAGTATCCTCGCCGCGCTCGATACTTCCCAGGTTGTATTGCAACGCCATGTTGATGGCGTCCCGGAAAGTCAATTGCAGGACTTCGTCCTTTGCCGGGCCGCTGGGAACACTTCCCAGAAGGGGGGACGTGCCCATGTTGCCGCCCGATCCGCGGCTGAAACCGTAGGACGCTGTGGTTTGCGCTCCGCCAGAGATTGCCATGCCAATGACCATCAAGCCGATGGGAACCGCCGTGGGCCACGGCAGGTGAAACCGGGTGGGGCGCCTGCGTTCCGTCACCACGCCAAGCGCCACAACGCCAACCGTCACCAGCCAGATCACGTCCAGGCATGGGGCAATCAGCGCTGCGGTTCCGGCACTAACCACAATCGAGGCGGCATCGTTCATTGATTGTCTCCTAATTCTCCGCATCGCTCCCGCGCCAAGCCCTCGGAATCAGGTTCTCTGAGCGGGCCAGAGTGAGTTTCTGGGGTAGTTCCGCGCTCGGTCGTAGCCCGCGAGGGCGGCGTGAAAAATGGCGCTCGGGAACGGACTGGAAAAACTTGCGTTTGCGGGCGAGTTGGCGTGCGTATTCGGCGAGCACATGCCCTCTTATTCTTGTGGGAAACAAGTTGCGATGGCGCAGCGTACCGCCGTAGGTGAGTTGCTGTCAATGTAGAACGCTGGCGATAAGGTCTGGCCAAGAGCAACCCGAATCTTAAGCCACAATCCCGGTGATCCGAGATGATCAACGATTCAATCATGCGAAGTGTGGGCGGAATTTAGCTTGGCGAAGATCGCGCGGGAGGCCACCGTCCAGCTCGCTGCCAAAGTGGATTTTGCAAAGCCAACTGCCGCCTCTTCTGAGGCTGTAGCCAACTCTTCCATCATTTTCGCAATAAACTCGTTTAACGGCATCGGCGTGTCGCCGCTTGTCGCCGGAATCCGGCCTGCCAAGGCGCGGTTAAGGTCAGTGGCTACATAGGGCGGTACCAGCTCAATGACCTCGACCTTGGAATCTTTCAACTGATGGCGCAACGACACCGTAAACGAGTGCACGGCCGCCTTGGTAGCACAGTAGACAGGAATCATCGCTATGGGCACGAAGGCGAGGGCCGACGAGACATTGATGAGTGTCGCCGCGGGCTGTTTGCGAAGGTGCGGAAGAAATGCTGCACAAACGCGAATCATCCCGAGCAAGTTGGTCGCAATCTCCTGCTCTATGCTATCTTCATCGACCGCTTTATCGGCTGCGAAATCATGCACTCGCTGAATACCCGCGTTAGCGATGACGCAGTTCAACTCGGGAAACTGCGTGGTTACCTGCGCGGCCACCGAGCGCAGGCGGTCACCATGGGTAACGTCCAGCGCGAACCAACTCATCCCAGCATTGGCGGCGCAAACTTCTCGCAGAGGCCCCTCGCGGCGTCCGGCGATAATAACGCGATTGCCGCGTTTGTGAAAGGCTTCCGCGAGTCCGCGACCAATGCCGGAGCCGCCGCCCGTAATAAAGATTGTCTTACCTCTCATTTTCACTGGTATCCCCTCTTTGAACTCTGAACCAGGGGCATTGTACTGCTTGGGGTTTCAACCGCAATCCCAATTTGTCCAAGACTGGTGGATGGCCCACCCCACGCGATTTCGTTGGGCAGGGCTTTTGCCATAACTACTGGGGAGAGTCCTGAAAACGATGTTGCCAGCACTGATTATCCGGCCCAACTAGGCTCTCGGACTCATGCAACCGTGGAAGTTGTCCAGAAACGGGCTTGGAGACCATCGGACTTCTGGCCAGAAACCGCGTTCTGTGAAGTTAAGGAGTGAAGTTCCGGGCGGAATCGTCGCCGATTCGGAAACTAACGACCTATTCGGATTGTAATGCGACGATCTCAAGTACTCCTGGCGTGATCATCCAACAGGATGGCGCTTCTTACGTCAGGCCCTGGTATTGTTGGTCGCTGACCTTCTCCATCCAGTCGACGGCCTTTCCGTCGAGCTGTTCCTGAATCGCGATGTGCGTCATGGCCGTGGTTGGCGCGGCGCCATGCCAATGCTTCTCACCAGGCGGGATCCAGACCACGTCGCCGGGCCGAATTTCCTCGATCGGGCCGCCCCAGCGCTGTACGCGGCCGCAGCCAGCAGTCACGATCAGATGCTGGCCCAACGGGTGGGTGTGCCATGCTGTCCGAGCGCCGGCCTCGAACGTGACACTGCCAGCGGCCGCACGTGCCGGATCATTTGCCTGGAAAAGAGGGTCGAGGCGTACGGTGCCGGTAAAATACTCGGCCGGCCTCTTGCTGGAAGGCTGTGATCCACATCTCTTAATCTCCATCTGCTGACTTCCTTTCTATCACCCCTTTGGGGCGTCATTGTAATTTCCCAAACCGCTCGACCCGGTGCTTTGCCGTCGATCTCCCCGTTCACGGAAAGGATGTGACAAATGATTCAGGGTCCCGTTGCGATGTAACTCGCGCGTGCGTCCAAACGATGCCTTGGTTGTCCTCGCCAATTTCGTTCCGACATAATCTCACGTCCTTACTTGGCTCGCCTTAGCGTGAGCACGACATGTCCGCTTCCAGTTGGCGCTGTTGGGTTCTCATACGACATCTCATCGCCCTTGATCTGAACGAGGCGTTTTTGTTCAGCGCCATCCCAATTGGGGAAGCTGCTGCCGACAATACGAAGCGTTTGCCAGCCGTCAGAATTGATCGTGTACGTGCCAAAAAGGCCGAGAGTTCCGGCCATCGCCTCTTTGTTCTCTTCGCCGGTGCCAGCCGTGCTGTTGTTGGAGGCAAACTTTGTCCGACCCGAGCGGAAGTCATGCTTCATACGATAGCAGTATCATTTCCGCTGCCTGTTCCCGAAGAGGGATTAGCGATTGATAGGCGGCTGAAGAGTACCATTTATAGACGTCCTCTTTGTCCGGAAAGCGGATGACGACAATGTCGGAGCGGAACTTGTCAACGATTTTGAGACACCCGGCGGCGTTAATTAGTGAGCATTTTCCTGACTCGCCGTCGTCAAAACAGGCGGATTTATCCAGGCTGCCGTCGGCGGCTGCTGGGGTTTGGG
>JBEKBO010000173.1:0-7426 GCA_050015355.1 Candidatus Korobacteraceae bacterium
AGCTTTGCGCAACTGAGCATCCATGCCCGCCATGCCCTCCAGCGGATGCGCCGCCGACCCACCCTGGTCTGCGCCTTCTGGGAACAGGCCGAACTCTTTCCATTGTAACTATATTATGCAAGACTCAATAAGAGGAAGGGGATTTGGAAATGAATCGAAACCGACAAATGTTTAAAGCGCTGGTCACGGTGGCTATTGCGGCATCACTTTTGTTTGTTGCGGGTACGGTGGCTCCAGCGCACGCCCAACAAGCTAAAAAGCGCGAATACATGATCAAAATGGCGATTCCGAGCGCGCCGGAGGATTCTTGCACGATGGCTTTTTACAAGTTTAAAGAACTTGTCGAAAGTCGAACCAATGGACGAATTGCGGTCCAAGTTTTCCCTAACGGCCAATTGGGAGACCATGTCGCCTATATCTCGCAGATGCAGGCAGGAAATCTTCAGATTGGAGAAGTCAACACTTCACTGCTAGGCCCGCTTGACGGTGAGTTTGCAGTTTTTGACCTGCCATACTTGTCGAAAGACATGGATCATTTGATCCGTGTTCTCCAAAGCGGTCTCGGCGATAAGATGAGCAAAAACCTCGAAAATAAAGCCGGACTGAAAGTCATCGGCTGGATGGTTCGTTCGCCAAGAAACGTCTACAGCTCCAAAGGCCCGATCAACACAGCGAGTGATTTTCAGGGGCTAAAGATCAGGGTCCAGCAAAGTGCCATTATGGTAAAGACAATGGAACTTCTGGGAGCGCAGCCGGTTGCGATTTCAGCCAACGAAAGATATATGGCCCTGCAAAGCCACGTGGTGCAGGCTGCGGAGAATAGCGTGCCTTACATCTTTACCCAAAAGGAATATGAAGTAACAAAATATCTGTCCCTGACAGAACACTTTATCACTCCGAACGTCATCGCAATGGACGCCAAATTCTTTAACAAGTTGCCGCCGGACCTCCAGAAAATCGTTGCAGATACAGGCAAAGAAGCAGCCGCATATGAAATCGAAGTAGAAAAGAAGCAATTGAAGGACGCCATTAAGGCACTTGAAGGAAAGGGCATGAAGGTTAACTCGGTCGCTGACAAGTCTTCCTTTAAGCAGAAAGTCAACCCTATTTATGCCGAGTATCAGGATAAGATTGGCAAGGACGTGATTAACGTCTTCTCAACTGTACGGTAAGGGTAGAGCTACTCGACCCTGCGGAAGGCAAGTGACTTAGTTATTGAGCAGATACAGTGCATAGTGGAGTTAACCTTCCACTATGCATTTAATTTCACGTGGGAAAAAGATGACAGCTACCTTGCGGAAAAACTGGGTGGACCCGTTTTTCAACTCTATTGTCGCCGTCGCATTGATTGCAGAACTCATCCTCATGTTCTCGAACGTGGTGAGTCGGTTTTTCTTCCAATATTCTATTCGCGGCAGCGAAGAACTCGGCGAACTGGCCCTTTTGATCATTGCATTCATCGGCGGTGCCATCGCGTATCCCCGCGGTGAGCATGTGGCTGTAGAAATTCTTTATAAGATTCTGCCGAAGAACTGGCACGAGCCGTTGAGGGCCGTGGCTGCCTGGATTGTGGTGTTAACTTCCGTGGTGGCTGTTGCCCTTTCTGTACACATAGTCTTTATCACAACTATCAAAAACATGACCAGTATCTTAAGTATAAATAAAGCCTGGTACACCTCGCCCATGGTTATCGGCTTTTCGCTAATCACTTATTATGGGCTGCGTCGATTAGCTAGTTATCCTCTGAAAACTACACTGATCACCGGAGCGGTGCTGCTGTTCTCTTTGCTGTCGGGGTTGATGACGAAACCGATGTGGGAACCCCTGCTGGACGGTAATCCTGGCCTTGAGTTGACGCTCGTGATGTTTCTCGTATTCCTGTTTATCGGTGTTCCAATAGGGTTTGTTCTGGCAGCTGGTGCAGTGTTTTACCTTTATGTGTCGGGGACCGTTTCTGTAACTGCTGTAGCCCTAACGATGCAGAATAGTTTGATGAATTTCGTTCTCTTAGCTATTCCTTTCTTTGTTATGGCTGGTTATATCATGACTGAGGGAGGACTCAGTGCGCGTCTGATACACTTTGTTGTTTCATTGGCCGGACGGGTTCGTGGTGGCCTATATCACGTTATTATCGTCGTAACCTATATAGTGTCGGGCCTTTCAGGGTCGAAAGTTGCCGATGTTACTGCGGTCGGGACAACTATGAATGAAACGCTCCGGAGAGAAGGTTACGATATGGGTGAAACGGCGGCAGTTCTGGCTTCCGCCGCAATAATGGGCGAGACGGTTCCGCCTTGTATTAACATGATTGTATTGGGGTCAATTTCAACGCTGTCGATTGGAACTCTCTTTGTAGCCGGGTTGCTGCCCGCAGTGGTGATGGCAATTGTTCTGATGATCTTGATCGCCATTCGGGCGCGTTTGGTGAAAATGCCTGTCAGTTCACCTGTTCAATTTAGAGAGGTAATGCGCCGAGCGTTGATCGCTATTCCGGCGTTATTTGCCCCCGTTTTGTTGGTCGGAGGAATTGTTTGTGGCATCGGCACGCCGACTGAAATCTCTTCATCGGCGGTAATTTATTCGATTTTGTTGGGACTGGTGTACCGGGAAATTAACCTGCGGTCTATCTGGAATATCATCGTTGACAGTGCCTCGATGGCCGGGATGGTTTTGTTCATTATAAGCACGGCCAGTGCGTTTTCCTGGTCGTTGACAATAGCTCAGGTACCGCATGAGATTGCACGGGCAGTGATTGCTTTGGCTGGAAATTCAGGCACTATATTCATGCTGCTGTCTATTGCCGTGTTAATCCTAATGGGAGCTATCTTGGAGGGTTTACCGGCAATTCTGATTTTTGCTCCCTTGCTGCTGCCAATTGCCCCTCGATTCGGTATACATCCTTTGCAGGTAGGTATTGTTTTGATTTTGTCGATGGGAGTTGGAAATTTCCTGCCGCCAATTGGGGTTGGAGCGTATGTCTGTGTATCGGTAAGCAAGACTACTCTTGACGCGATGATGGCCCGCTTTTTACCTTATCTCATGACGCTTCTTATAGGTTTGGTCCTTATAGCCCTTGTTCCTTGGTTTAGCTTAGTATTGCCAAGAGCCTTCCATTTAATTAATTAATTGTTTAATAAATCTGCCAGGCGGGCTTAACTTACTTATACTTGTCTTTCGCCAAAATGTTGATCTTCCTTTGAAACGGTTGCTTACAAAGGGTTTTGAAAAACACCGGTTTCTGTTAGAACTCACCTCATGTTTCGCCTTCTTCGGCTGTTGCTGGTTTGGCTGTCCATCCCGGAGGCCGGCCTTCCCTAGTACGAACTCTTGGTCTTTCCCCCGCGTAACCCCTTTTTTATCTGAGGCTTGAAGCAATTCGACAGCCTTGCACTCGGAAGCCCACGACTTGTCACTTGCAGTCAAACAAAAGGACGTTACGCTCAATGGATGTTTCGGTAAGGATACCGGCAACACGGACATTAACGATCAAGAATCGCTTGTAGAGCTGCTCAAACATTCATTGCGTCCACTCAAATCCGGTAGACGCGTGCCGCGGTATTCCAGAAGATATTCGCCTCGTTAAGCTCGCCGTGCTTCGCCACAGCATCGCGATGCGCTTGCATCAGAGCAGAATGCCCGGTCCATAGCTTCTCGATCGGGAAATTTGATCCAAACATCAGGCGCTCACTACCGAAGATCGTAATCGCGTTGTCGACGATATAGGCGATCAAGGCGGGATCGTTCCGATGGACGAAGGTGCCAAAGGCAGAGAGCTTGGAGTAGAGGTTCGGCAAGGCAGCAAGCTGGCAAAGACCGGAGCGCCAAGCTGCAGTCGTTTCCGCTGAGAGATCGGTCAACATGCCCGTATGTTGCAGGATGAAGTCAGTCTCGGGATTTTCCTCGATCAAGCGTGCGCCATCGCGCATCTGGTTCGGAAAGATTTGCAAGTCGAACGAGAAGCCGTAATCCTTCAGGCGGCCAACATTTTTCCGGACCCTGGGATCAAGAATCTGGCTGGCCGAGGGCGCGAAGCGGTATTCCGGCGTCTCGTGCCAATGAAGCTGCATACGGACGCCGCGAACGAGCCGATAGCGTTTCAGCCGATCAAGCTGCGAGCGAACGTCGTCGACCGTCATATCGGCGTAGCCGACGATCGCATGCGGCCAACCGGTCTCCTCGGCGGTCTTCTGGACCCAGGCGACCTCGTCTTCGAAGCGGTCCTTAGCCCAGTTGGCCTGGACATAGACCGCCTTCTGGATGCCGGAGCCCGCCAGGTCGGCCAAGAACTCTTCGATGCTGTAGTCGCGGCGCAATGACTCATAAGGACCAAAGATGCGCGGCACCATTGGCCCGGTGAGCCAGGGTAGGTCCTGCTGCCGCCAGAAGTGAAAATGCGAATCGATGACCTTCTGCATCATTTAGCTTTCCGCCCAGATCCCGGGCTCGCTTCCTCGTGCTGTATCTAACGCGGTTAACGCGCCGCAAACGTACGCTCGGGGTGGCGAGAGACATCAAGACGTAGCGTTGAAGCTGCACCACTACCCAATACTCTTTTCAAAGCAGAAATAGTATGATATCAGGCTATAAGTCACTTATCTTGCAAAGGAAACGTTGAAACATGCTAGAGCCGCGCGTCAGTGCGAAGGAGGAGGCTCCATGCCGGAATTAAAACTTAAGCTTCGGGGAGCTATTCCCGCTAATCTCATGCCGTTCAAAAACGATTTGTCCATCGACGAGGCGCAGTACCGCCGCCATATGCGCTGGTTGGCCGATGTGCCCGGCGTGGGAGCTATCGTGTGCAACGGCCATGCCGCCGAGGTCGCTTCTCTCACCGAAGATGAGCAGATGCGCGCCATCACCATTGCCAGGGACGAGGTAGGCACCAAGGTAAAGTTAGTCGCCGGAGTCTTCAACGATGGCACGGTGCACGCGGTGAGACTGGCACGCAATGCCAAGGCCGCCGGTGCCGACGGTGTTTTGGTGTTTCCGCCCAGCCTCTTTATGTGGGGGGCAAATCTCCGCCCTGAAATGGCATATCGCCATTTCGCTTCTATTGCCAACGAGGCCGATATTCCGATTGTCGTCTTCCAATATCCTGTCGCGAACGGGTGGGGTTACAACACGGAACTATTGCTGAAGCTGGCTGAAATCGAAAACGTTGTGGCCGTGAAGGAGTGGAGTCAGGATATCGTCACTTTCGAGCGCAATCTGCGTGCGCTGCAATCCGCACCCCGGCCGATCGCCGTACTGAGCAGTTTTAGCGCGTCTCTCTACGCCACATTTGCTCTCGGCGCCGATGGTACGATTTCCGGCATGGGAAGCGTGGTCGCCGACTGGCAGGCGCAGATGTTTGACGCCGTGCAACGCGGCGACATGAAGGCGGCCCGCGCCCTGAACGACAAACACTTCGTGCTGGGTCAGGCATTTTACGCGCCACCATTCCTCGACATGCACAATCGCATGAAGGAAGCTCTAGTGATGCTCGGGCGGCTGGATCTTGCAGTGGTCCGTCAACCGCTGGAGAAGATTCCGCCCGAAGATAGGGAGCGGGTCCGAACAGCTTTGATTAAGACAGGATTGCTGCAAGCTGATAAAGCCAGGGCGGTCTAGAAGGGTTTAGCCGTTTCAATCACTTTTGCACAGAGACCACGCTGGAAGCCAACACGCTATTGAAGCAGGCGGTCCGGCGCGATGCCGAGAAGAGCTGCACCTTCAATCCAGAATAGAAATCCAGGGGATCGTAATGAACAATAATATGAAATCGTGGGCTTCTCGAATGGCCCTGATGGGCGCGTTTGTTTGGTGCTCCGCTACCGCCCAAGCCCAAACCGGAACTCCGATCAAGATAGGCTTTGTGACCGAACTATCCGGGCCCTGGGCGTTTATCGGTACAAACTGTGTGGCTGGCCTGAACATGGCCACCGATGAAATCAACAAGGCTGGCGGTGTGCTCAACCGGCCGCTGCAATTTATTATCAAGGATAACCAGACAAATCCGTCTTCGGCACTGGCTGCCGCACGTACTCTTGACGTCAACGACAAGGTTGCGGCTTTGAGTGGTCCCACCAATTCCGACACTTCGCTTTCCATGTACGGATACGCGGAGCAGCAAAAGATACCGTTCCTGGTGCCGGTTGCGGCCTTCCCGCAGTTGACCAAACCGGGCACGCATTATACCTTCCGCATCGAACCGGATGCCGCCGGCTGGGGATACGCGATCGCAAAATTCATCGAACAGCAAAAGCCGGGTGCGAAAGTGGCGGTGATGTATTCCGACACCGCATTGGCGCACGCGATCGTGGCTGGATTCCAGTATCAGGCGCCGAAGTCTAAACTTTCGATTGTGTCCAGTATCCTTTTCCCGCAGGGCTCCAGCGATGCGACGGTGCAGGCGGCGCAAGTCAAAGCCACCAAGCCTGACTATGTGATCGTTATCGGCGCCGGCGCGTTTGACAACGTGTTGACCAACCAGTTGCTCGACCTCGGTATCAAGCCCCCACAGGTCATCCACCCGTTTGGCATGACCACCCAGGTATTCGGCTGGGGAACGAGAAGTATCGGTTCGATTTATGGCACTTTCTTCGACCATGGCATGGACTCGTTGACTCCGGAAGGCAAAAGTTTCATCTCGCGTTTCGATAGCGCGAACGGCCGACCACCCTCCTATATCGAAAACTTTTGCTATAACACGGCGTATGTCTTTAAGGAAGCGCTGCAAGCGGCAGGTACCGATGATCGCGAGAAGTTGCGCAATGCACTGTCCAAGTTGAACACTAAGGAAATTACCAGCGGCGTTCCGATCAAGTTCGACAAGAATGGCGCACGCAAGGAATACATGTATTTTATGGAAATAGTGTCGGTCAATGGCAAGCGGACTTACCAATCCAAGCAGCGTTTATACATCGAGTGGAATCCGGAAGTCCTTCCCGTGTACGACATTATCAAGTGAATTGGCATAAGCCTCGCACCGCCCTGCGGGCCTAGCGCGCCCGCGGGGCTCTAATTCGGAATTTCAATTATGTCCGATTCCAGTCTGCTAATTGTTCTGTCCACGCTATCAACCGGCCTGATCATGGGTGCGATTTTCTCGCTGGTTGCCGCCGGCGTGACGATCGTCTATGGCTGCGTCTGGTTGCCTAACGCCAGCAACGGCCAATTTTTTCTGCTCGCCGCGCTGGTGGTCTGGACCTTTACGTTATCCTTCGGGTGGAGCAGCCTAGCTGCGTCGCTCGCCGTGATCGTGTTGGGAGTACTGCTGGCCGTCGTGCTCGAACTGGTTTTGATTCGCCGCTTGTATAACGCCCCCAACCGGAATGTCGCATATTTCGTCGTCACGCTCGGCCTGACACAGATCTTGTCGGGCATATTTTCATTGACTTACGCCAAGTGGAGCGATCAGTTCTCGGTGCCGCCGGTGATCGAGGGG
>JBEKBO010000174.1:0-7405 GCA_050015355.1 Candidatus Korobacteraceae bacterium
GCTGAGCAGATGGTAAACAATCCGAGCGAGTTTGTGAGCCGTGGCAGTGATTGCTTGGGGTTTGCCGAGCTTCCGAGTGATACGTCGAAAGAACTCGCCGAGATAGTCTTTGGCGTGATGCAGCGAGTTGGCCGCCATGCGCAGCGCAGTGGCAACGCGGCTCCTGACGCGGCGACTCTTGGTATAGAGCACCTTGCCACCACTGATCTTGTTCTCAGGGCAGAGTCCCAGCCAGGATGCGAAGGCGGAAGCATTGCGAAATCGGGACACATCTGTGCCGATCTCGCATAGGATGGTTTGGGCTGTAATCGCGCTGATGCCAGGCACATTGGTGAGATCGACTCCGAAGATTCGATACAGCTCACCACGGAGGTCGAACGTCTTCGGCTCATACCGGCGCCGTTGATATGCGGAAGCCTTGGTTCGTTTGGGTACTGTCGGCTCCGCGGTCGTCGCTTCGCGGCTCCCCACAGCCACGGTAGGCTCTTACGGTCAGCGTCCAAAAGAAAACCGCCGTATACTGACCGCATGTGCGGCCGTTTCCGTATTGCACAAAAGAAAGAAATCCTCGAAGAGGCGTTCGATCTTGAGAACCTGGCGACGGAGCAGAATTGGGTTCCGCGATACAACGTTGCTCCCTGCCAGGAGATCGCTATTGTGCGGCAAGATGCCGGTAGTCCGGTACACCTGCTGTCGCGTGTGCGCTGGGGATTGATTCCATCGTGGGCGAAAGATCCTTCTGTCGGATTCAAGATGATCAATGCCCGCGCGGAAACTGCCGCCGATATGCTATCGTTCCGCGAGCCACTGCGTTCCCGGCGTTGCCTGATCCCAGCCGATGGATTCTACGAGTGGAAACGCGAAGGTAAAGAGAAACTACCATTTTGTTTCACGTTGCTGAATGACGCCGTATTTGCCTTCGCCGGCCTGTGGGATGAGTGGAAGGATCCGCAAGGGCTGGTGATTGCGACCTGCTCGATTCTTACGACCACGCCCAACCAGTTGATGCAGGATGTTCATGGTCGCATGCCTGTAATTCTCGAACGCGATGCGCACGACCTGTGGCTTGATCCCGGCTTCAAAAGAGTTGGAGAGCTACAACCGCTTTTGAGGCCCTATCCCGCCGAGGCCATGCGGCGCTATCGCGTGAGCCAGCGCGTGAACCAGGTAAAGAACGACGACCCTGAGTGTGCCGAGGCAATTGACGCCGCATAGCTCAGTGAAAATCATGTGAGCGCACGTCGGCGGCACTGATTTCAAGCGGGCTGATGCTGTGCGCCTTGACCGAGATTACGTCCTGCTGATTCTGCAACTCTCCTTCAATCAGCAGAAACTTCTCATAGATCACTACACGCTTGAACTGCTCATAAACAGCAGGCGTGATGATGGCGTTGGCGATTCCCGTCTCATCTTCGAGGCTGAGAAATACAAATCCCTTTGCCGTGCCTGGGCGCTGGCGGGCGATGACACATCCAGCGATACGGGCCGGATAGCCATCGGTGAGTCGGGAGAGTGAATTTGCCGGGAGAATTCCCATGCGTTCCAATGCGGCACGATGAAAGAACATGGGGTGTCTGCCCACGGTGACACCGGTGCCCGAGAAGTCGGCTACGAGGCGCTCTTCGGTTGTCATCTGATGAAGTGGTGATGGCTCTGCCATCTGCTCGGGAAGCCCGTTCAACAATGGCCCCGCCGGGCGGCCGGCGTACTCTACCTGCCACAGAGCATCCCGGCGATGTGCAACTTCGCCCACCGAGTTCAGGGCTCCTATAGTTGCCAGAAGCGTCAGGTCGGATCTACGTAGTTGTGGTACTCGCAGGTTCAGATCGTGAATCGAAGAGAACGGGCGCTGCTCCCTTGCCGAGATCAAGGCCAATGCTGTTTCGCGCCGCAGACCGCGCGCGTAGCAAAGACCGAGGCGCAGAGCGAAGCGATGCGTATCATCCGGCTCGGGTTCCAGTGTGCAAGGCCAGCCGGAATGTTGCACATCGACGGCCTTCAGGCGCAGGCCGTGCCGTTGCGCATCCTTCACAATCGTGACGGGCGAGTAGAAGCCCATGGGCTGATTGTTCAGCAGCGCGGCGGTAAAGGCCGCAAGGTAGTTGCACTTGAGATAGGCGCTCGCGTAAGCAATCAGCGCGAAGCTGGCGGCATGCGACTCCGGAAACCCATAGAGCGCGAAGGACGAGATGGAGTGAATGATCTCATCCTGCACCCTGGGATGAATCCCATTGGCGGTCATGCCGCGCCGCAGCTTTCCCTCCAGTTCCTGCATGCGCGCCATGGAGCGGCGCATCCCCACCGCACGGCGCAATTCCTCGGCCTCGCCGCCGCTGAAGTTGGCAACGATCATGGCCATGCGTATGAGTTGCTCCTGAAAGAGCGGAATGCCGAGCGTGCGTTTTAAAGTCGGCTCCAGCAGCGGGTGGTAGTAACTCACCTTCTCCAGCCCGCGCCTCCTCTTCATGTAGGGGTTCATCATGTTGCCGACGATGGGACCGGGTCGAATGATTGCCACCTGGACCACAAGATCGTAAAAGCATGTGGGATGATTACGCGGCAGCGCCGACATCTGCGCGCGGCTCTCCACCTGGAACATTCCCACCGTGTCGGCGTGCTGCAGGGCCTGATAAGTGGGCGGATCGTTCTGCGGAAGCTGTGCGAGGTCGAGCGGCGCGTGGTAATGGCGCGGCACTAATTCCAGGCAATCCTTAAGTACGGCCATCATGCCGAGTCCGAGCAGATCAACCTTGACGATCTTCATATCGGCGCAGTCCTCCTTGTCCCACTGGATGACCGTGCGCCCCGGCATGGAAGCTAGTTCGATAGGGACGACCGCATTCAGCCGCCCGCCGCAGATCACCATGCCGCCGGAGTGCTGTCCGAGATGGCGAGGCAGGTCCTGCATGCGCCGGCACAGCTCAACGTACTTGGCGATACGTCGATGCTGAATGTCGAAGCCCGCGGTCTGGAAGTTGTGCTCCAGGGTATCGTTCTCGCCTCGCCATTCCCAGGTGCTCACCAGCTTGGTCAGGCGGTTGAGCGTTTCGGCGTCGAACCCCAGGGCCTTGCCGGCTTCGCGTGCGGCGGAGCGTCCGCGGTAAGTAATGACGTTGGCGGTCATCGCCGCGCCGAGTTCGCCGTAGCGTTGATAGACGTACTGGATCGCTCGCTCGCGCTGCTCGCCGCTGGGCAGGTCAAGATCGATGTCCGGCCACTCGCCGCGTTCTTCAGAAAGAAAGCGTTCGAAGAGCAGGTCCATACCGACGGGATCGATCGCGGTGATGCCGAGCGCATAGCAGACAACGCTATTGGCAGCCGAGCCGCGTCCCTGCACCAGAATGCCTTCACGCCCGCAGAACTGCACTATGTCCCAGACGATAAGAAAATAGCCTGCAAGCTCGAGTTTTGCGATCAGGGCCAGTTCGCGCCGGGCCTGCTGTTCGGCGCGGACAAGCAGTTTGGCATCTCGCTTGGGCAGATAGCGCGCACAAATACCCTCGGCGGTGCGCTTCTCCAGGAACGACTGCATGGTTTCGCCTTCGGGCACGGAATAGTCGGGAAAGCGATAGCCGAGGTCGCTCATTTGGTAGTCGAGTCGCGCGGAAAGCTCTTGCGTGTTGGCGATGGCCTCCGGCAGATCGCGGAATAGTTCCTGCATCTCACGCGCTGGACGCAGGTATCGTTCCGCGTTGGGCGCAAGCAGACGGCCTGCAGTCTCCAGCGTGCAATGGTGGCGGATCGTGGTGAGCACGTCGAGCACTTCGCGCTCATAAGCCGTGGCGTAGGTCACCCCATTGGTCGCAAGCAATGGGAGCTTCAGCGAGCGGGCGATGCGCACCGTGATCTGATTTCAATATTCCTCTTCGCGGTCGAAGTGCCTCTGCAATTCAACGAAGACATTGCTATGGCCAAAGATATGAGTAAGCCGTTCGACTGCGCGCAAAGCTTCGGGGTATCCGCCGCGCCCCAGCGCCGCCGCCAATGGGCCTTCGTCGCCCCCGGTCAGGCACACCAGGCCCTGCGAGTGTTCCGCAATATCGCTCAGCAGCGCGGAGCCTTCCGCTTTTGTCCCTTCGCGCAACTTGTAGCGTGTAATCAAGCGGCAGAGATTTTGATAGCCGATGCTGGATTCAGCCAGCAAGGCAAAGCGCACGGGCTCTGTCGGAAAGCGGTGTGGCAGCCAGTCAGGTGGGCGTATGCGCTCGCCCGTATCGCGCACGGCGACCTCGGCTCCTATGTGTGCCCGCGTACCCGCCCGCTGTGCAGCGATGTGAAAGCGCGGTGCGCCGTAGAGTCCGTTGCGGTCGAGCAGGGCCATGGCCGGCATCTCGAGTTGAGCGGCACGCGCCATCAGTAACTCGGGCAGAGATGCGCCTTCAAGAAAGCTGAATGCCGAACGCACATGAAGTTCTACGTACATCGTCACCACTCAGTCATAGGTTCCGATCAGATACCAGCAATTTGCGCCGGGGTCGTAGGCCAGGCGAAGGCATCGCTGTTGCACTTCCTTCAGCACGACATCCCACTCCTCGCGGCACCAGTCCATATTGCTCCACCATGCCCCGCTGGTTCGCCACGGTCCGGAGTATGTCTCTACCGCGAGCTTTTTTCCGTCAAGCATGAGCATGGCCGGGGAAGGTCCGCTCATCACAATGTGTACTGCCCGCGGAGGCCGCACCATGCGCAGAGCGGAGATTTGCAAACGATGCGATGGTGCTTCCGGGTTCGCCTGTGCCGTATCGGGAAAAAGCGCTGTAATCCGGAATGCATCTGGCGCATGGCTGTCCAGCAATTCCGCCGAACCCACGCGTTCTTCGCCCACCAACTTGCGCAGCCGCGCCAACAGAATCTCCAGACGTCCTGCTTCGGGAGATTGCGGTGCAAACAATCCTTGCTGTACTTTCCGCGGACGGGCCGGCTGCGCGTGCATGGTGAAAGCCGTAACCCCCGCCGACGGAGGATGCAGTTCGAGATCCAGTTGAATCAGCTTGAGCAACGTTCGATGATCGCGCTCCGGCAGCGCCGGGCGCACCGTGCCGCGATGTTCCGAGTGTTGCTCATCAGCCAGCACGAGGCGGGTCTCGACTGATGCAATCGCCAGCGCACGTTCATGCGCGAGCTGGGTCAGCTTCTCCAGAGCGCGGCTCATCAGAAAGAGGAGTGGCTCCAACAGCTCAACCGGATGCTCCAATTCGATATGTTCGCTCAGCGCGGCATCCACAGGATCTTCCACCGGCACGAGCAGATGATTGTAGGCGCCGCGCGCCAGCAGATGCAGCCGATGCCCGCTTTGTCCGAGGCGCATGACGAGCGGCTTCAGCGGCAGTGCCGCCAACTCTCCAAGAGTATGAATGCCCCAGGCTGCAAACGTCTGCCCCAGTACAGCGTCGAGTTCAAGACTGCGAGTGGTAGAGGAGACAAGGTTTGTGCCTCGCGTCCGAGAGCAATGATCGTGATTCCCTTCAATCCGCGTGCGGCGAGCACCGCGGCATAGGCATTGTGCGCAACCGCGATGCTTGCCTCGTATTTCGCTCTCTCCACCTCCGCCAACAGAGAGCGAGCCATGCGCGCGGCCGTTCCCAGTAACCGCTCCGAGTTCGATACATCAAGAATTAGCGTCGCCGCGGAAGATTGTTCTTCAGGCGCGGCAATTGCCTGCACTCTGGGCGAGAGCTGGTCCGCCAAGGTGATCAACTCCGTAAACGCATCATCTTCTTGGGCGCGCTCCCGCTCCAGAATCGTCATTCCTTCAAACGATTCAGCCTGCACGCGGCTCATTCCCATCGTTACACCTTGCTGCCGTGCGGTATCATTAAGCCCGAAGACATATTCCAGAGGCGGCGAGCCGGCAAGAATCAGCAGGGGTCGCTTGCGCAGCTCAGGGTGTGAGCGGGCCGCAGCCTGCGCGGCAAAGTCGCGAAGATGCAGACAGAGATACAATGCGGCAGGCATGGCTCATCTTGACCACAAGATGGTGCTGTTCCATGAAACTTCGACCGATGCGGCAGGCTTCTTGCGGTAAGGATCAACCACGCGATTCCGCGAGATACTGACGCCATGACGTACTCCCGTGAGCAATGAGGTGCTGTGCTCCGCCGCCTGTCTCCACACAGCTTGCGGCTCTCCGCAGTGCAGAGACACCGCTGTACAGCTATTGGCGCAAGCCACCTGCGTCAGAAGAAGAAACATCGTCTGTGACTTTTCGACCTGAAGGCGGAAGCGATACCAGGTGGCTAGCGGAACTCGCCGCGCGTATTCCGGGCTGACATCGCCCATGTCGAGCACAACTACACGGAAGCCGCCTGCGTTCAGAAGCAGGTCGGTGGCGCGCAGCGCCCGATCCAGGCGCCCCCACGGTTTACGCTCCATCCCGCGTTGAACATGAATTGCCGTACTATGCGAGAGTCCCCCCTGCGGCGTAAAGATCACCGGCTCGATGCGCTTGCGGCGGATCGACTCCGAACAGCGCGGGGTGAAGTCCTTCGGCTCAGATGGCGAATTGCCACTCGTCTGGTGGCGGTTGAACAATCGACTTACGGCGCGATCCACACCAATGGCTTCGGCCCGCGGATGACAACCACCACGACCGGAACCGGGCTTCTCTTGGATCGCGTTTGGAAGCGCGGACGGGGTGGGCGTGGTTGCAGTTAAGGGAGAAACCACAACCGTCGCCTCTGCCTTTCCTGCGCGCACCCATAACAGGCGACGCAAGTCCACACCCAGCGCGCAAGCCGAGAGCGGATCGAACGAATCCGAAACATCTATATAGGCGCCGAAACCACCGTTCAGTGTGACGCCAGCCAGAGCCGCCCAAGCCAGGGTTGTACGCCCCGAGGAAGCCGCTCCCGTCAGTTCGCAGATTCCGCCAAGCGGCAGCCCACCTCCGAGCGCGGTATCGACTTCCGCTATGCCACAGGGGACCAGCTCCGGCCGGGCGACTGGGCGTGCCGACAAAGCCGCGGGAACGCGCTCGGCCAGCGCCGATTCGATCTGTTTTCGAAGCTCTGCGGCAGTGTTCATATTCGCTTTTTATTCGCCTATGTACGATAGGTAATTTGGCGGGGCTTGTCAACAACGTCAGCAGTTTAGGAGGTGGGGTAGTGGCGCGATAGGCGATAGCCCTTTGTGGCCACCACAGATAATCTCTGATTATCCAAACTTGCCCCGCAATAGTACTTAAACTTCATTGGGACGTACGCCCATTTCTTGGCTCCAACCCAGTATTGCGGTCTGGGCTGATGAATGTTCTTTGCGACGCTCCGCTTCTGGGCTTTGGCGGTGGTTAATGAGATGGTCCGCCGCCTGGATCAGCCCTGAAGTGGGATGATCACGGACAGCTTACATCTGGGAGGATCATCGCATGAACATTGCTTCTATTGGCATTGATCTGGGCAAAACCACC
>JBEKBO010000175.1:0-7351 GCA_050015355.1 Candidatus Korobacteraceae bacterium
TAGCGATACCGGTTGTGGGTCATGTCCTGCGCCTCAGGGGCCACTTCCCGGATTGTTTCCGTCTGCCCGCGATAGGCTTGATCGCCCCAGACCTTTGTCTCTTCCCCGTGCAGCAACTCCGGTAGCCGGAGCAAAGTAGTTCGTTGATAACGTTAATAGGGGGTACGGATGCCAACAACTGAAGTTTCAATTCCGACGTCGAACGCAACTCAATCCAAGGGTGCGGAACCATCCTCGCAACAACCTTATGCCCTCGATTTCTTACTCAAGATGTACAACCAGATGCTACACATACGGCTGTTCGAGGAAAAGCTGGTTGAAATGTTTGCGCGGGGAACCATGCCGGGGTTGGCCCATCTGTCTATCGGCGAGGAGGCGGTGCCGGTTGGTTCCTGCAACGCTTTGCGGAATGATGACTACATCACCAGCAATCACCGGGGGCACGGCCATTGCATCGCCAAAGGTGCAAGCGTGGATAGGATGATGGCCGAGTTGTTTGGCAAAGAGACCGGTTATTGCGGCGGCAAGGGCGGTTCCATGCATATTGCCGACTTCGAGAAAGGCATTCTCGGCGCCAACGGCATTGTCGGTGCCGGCATGCCGATTGCCGCAGGCGCCGGCCTGGGCATCACGTTGAAGGGCCTTGATCAGGTGGTGTGTTGCTTCTTCGGTGATGCAGCCAGCAACCAGGGATCGTTTCACGAAGCTTTTAACCTGGCTTCGGTATGGAAGCTGCCTGTCATCTTTATTTGTGAGAACAATCTGTACGGTATATCGGTTCCTCAGAGTAAGCATCAAGCCATCAAGGACGTAGCTGTGCGCGCTGTCAGCTACAACATGCCGGGAAAAGTGGTCGACGGCAATGATGTTCTGGCGGTCTTTGAAGCTGTAAAGCAAGCCGTTGAACTGGCCAGAAAGCGCGGCGGACCGAGTCTGATCGAATGCAAAACCTACCGCTGGCGCGGGCATCACGAAGGCGACCCCAATCGCGGTGCGAAATACCGGTCGGCGGAAGAGATTGCGGCCTGGATGGCCAAATGCCCGATCAAACGGATGGAAGGTGTTCTTCTGGCCCAAGGGGCCGATTCCAAACGATTGGACGAGATGCGGGAAGGCATACGACAGGAAATCGAAGACGCCGTGAAGTATGCGGAAAAGAGTCCCTTGCCGCCGATATCGGCTGCGCTCGAGCATGTTTACGCCTGAAGGCGGGAGAGTGAGAGATCATGCGGGAACTGACATACAGAGTTGCGATAAGAGAAGCGTTGCAGGAAGAGATGCGCCGGGATCCGACGGTCTTTGTGTTGGGCGAGGATGTTGGTAAGTTCGGCGGCTGCATGGGCGTCACAACCGGGTTGCTGGACGAATTCGGCGAAGATCGCGTGCGCGACACGCCGATCTCGGAAGCAGCCATTGCCGGAGCCGCCGTGGGCGCGGCCATGGTCGGAACGCGACCGGTCGCCGAAATCATGTACATGGATTTCATCACCATTGCCATGGACCAGATTGTTAATCAGGCCGCAAAGATGCATTACATGAGCGGCGGCAAACTAAAGGTCCCCATGGTTCTGCGCGCGCCACACGGGACTGGGCGCAGGTCGGCGGCACAGCATTCGCAGTGCTTCGAAGCCTGGCTCGCCCATGTTCCCGGGCTCAAGGTGGTCATATTGGCTGACCCGGCAAACGCAAAAGGATTATTGAAGAGCGCCATCCGCGACGACAATCCAGTTATTGTGATCGAGCACAAGATGCTCTACAACGACAGCGGACCTGTCCCCGATGGCGAATACCTCATCCCCATAGGCAAGGCTGAGGTCAAGAAGAGCGGACAGGACATTACGGTGGTAGCAACTTCAATCATGGTGAAAAAATCGCTGGAAGCGGCGCAAAAACTCCAGAACGACGGCATTGATGTTGAGGTAATCGACCTGCGGTCTCTCCGCCCACTCGATACGGATACCCTCCTGGCGTCGATCGCTAAAACAAATCGCTTGCTGATCGTGCAGGAAGCCCCGGTGTTTGGAGGATTCGGGGCGGAAATCGCCGCGATGGTTGCCGAGAATGGTCTGTACGACCTCGATTGTCCCATCGCGCGACTGGGCGGCTGGGAAGCGCCGATGCCTTTCAGTCCTTCTCTCGAAGACGCGATGGTGCCAAATGCCGACCGCATTGCGGAGAAAATCCGGACACTCGTCAAGATGTAGGGCTTGAGCCGGCGAAATTGGAGGATAGTGATGGTGACAGAGGTCGTAATGCCTCAACTGGGTACTACCACCGTCGAGGGGAAGATTACAGTATGGCTGAAACAAGAGGGTGACAGAGTAGTCAAAGGCGAGCCCTTGTTCGAGATAGAGACCGACAAAGCCAACATGGAAGTTGAGTCACTTGGCACTGGCATTTTGCGAAAGATTCTTGTCCGCGCCGGAGATCTCGCGAAAGTGACTGAACCGGTGGCGATCATTGCCGAAGGCGACGAAGACGTAACCGGCCTGTTGCCATCGCAGGTCGGCACAGAATGCTTGGGTTCGGGCGCGCCGATACACGAGGAAAAGGAAAGTGGGAACGGTGCTGTTCCAGCACGCCGGCGCATCTCGCCGCTGGCGCGCAAAATCGCCAGCCAGGCGGGCCTTGTCCCGGAAGTATTGAACGGTTTGACCGGGGGTGGGGTCGAGGGAGCGATAAACAAGGCCGATGTTCTGAGATTTCTTTCGCAGAGAAAAGAGTTGCAGGCCTCGGATGCTGTTCACGCGACCCAAATTCAAGGCGGAAAACTGCAAGTCAAGGCTGAGATTGAATGTCTTCCGCAATCACCAGCAATGCAGAGCGTGGCAAGCACGCCGCCCGTTCGATCGGCTGTTGGGCAGGGCGTAGCTATTCAGGATGATAAAGTGGTTCCGCTCAGCCGGATGCGGCGGGCGATTGCCGAGCGCATGACGTTCAGTACCCGCGAGGTGCCGCAATTCTGGATGGGGGTAGATGTCAGCGTTGGAGCCTTTGTCAAGTTGCGCGAGACCATCGATCAGCGGCTGGCGGGAAAAGTAGTTTCTTTTAGCTATACCGACTTCGTAATCAAGGCGGTCGCCGGGGCCTTGCGGGAGTGCCCGTTTATGAATGTCAGTTACACTCTCAACGGCATCGCCCAAAAGTCAGCCATCAATGTCGGATTTGCCGTCGCGCTCGAGGAAGGGCTGATCGTGCCTGTCCTCCGCGACGCCGGCAACAAGTCTCTCTCGCAAATCGCCGGCGACCGGAACCGGTTGGCCGAAAATGCCAGAAAAGGCGTGCTTTCACAGGAGGACATCACTGGGGGAACGTTTACAGTTTCCAATCTGGGGATGTTCAAAGTCGACCAGTTCGTGGCAATACTCAACCCTCCCGAGACAGGCATTCTTTCGGTGGGTCGAATTCGCCAGTCTCTTGCGATGCTTGACGGTCAGGTGGCAACCGTGCCCACAATGTCCATCGGCTTGACTATCGATCATCGGAGCATCGATGGTGCGCAAGGCGCTAAATTCCTCGAGAAGGTAATCGAGCGCCTGGAGGAACCCATTTTGCTTCTGGTGTAAGTTAGCAGTGCGAGCGGAAGGCGAACGCGAGCACGAGATCGGACCGTTCCTGCAAAGTCATTACCGCTCACCCAAACGGTGCACTCGAAAGAGGCGGTCGCAGCCTTATCCAGGGATGCGAATTCCGTTCGGCCAACAGATCGAACGGCTGGCGAACATCAAATAGAAGCACCTCTTGATTTGAGGACAACAATGCATGGAGGGCGTCTGGTGTGATGCTGTGCAGCTCCATCTCTTGCCGGTCTCTTGCGCGTTTGGCCCAAATTACGATCAACAGGCACAGCACCGCGACGCAAATGGCCGGTAGAGTGAGAGGCATCCCTGTTTTCTCCTCAACAGTCCCCGATACTAGATTCTCCAGGGGACGGAGAGGATTCTTCAAGTCCAGTGCTGTTGGGCTTCCCTTACCGGTCTCACCGGCTGTGCATTTCTACTGTGCCTTTTCGCCAGTCATTCCTTTCAGCGAGAGCGAATTGCGCTGCTTCAGCCAAAGCTCCCATCCCATTCCCACTCCTCAACACTGGATCTCCATGCTGTCCGGCAGTCTAGCGGAGCGGAGATCGTGCCTGCATCACGCAATCTCTTTCGTCGTGTGTATATATGATGATGCAATCCGTTTGAAGTCAAAGGCTGGCTGGTGTGTTCATCATACGTGCGCGACTCTGCAATCACGAGTAGATGAGGCTGGGTTCCTATGTGGCGAGTGGCTGGCCCCGCGTCGCGGCATGAGTATGATCATGATCAGTGGTATCGAGGCTACCGGTCATGAAGCAGAGGCCAACTTTCCAGAAGAGGACGCAATAGCACTCGGCGCTGTCGCAAACCACGGATAGGCGCAGAGGAAGTTGCGCCCATCCGCCACAAACGCTCGGGCTATTCGATCTCAGACCGCCGCATCGTGATTAGCCCGCTCCAGAATCATTCATGAGCTCCTCCAATCTAATCGCGTCTGCCTTGCTTGGATCCTGGGGAAATCCTTCCATAGTACCTCGCGCCTTCACATGTTTGCCCATGTGCGAAGCACAAACGTCCGGGTTGGCGACTGCCATAACTTTGCCCTGGTCGCTAATGAAGACAGGATCTCCACTCCGCTCAGTGCAATTTGCATCGCAGGTGTTGCGGCCGGCACTTTGTACGACACACTTCGAGTCACAAATCCAGCCACTTACTGTACGGCCTTTGTCTTCTGCATTCAGCAGGATCGCCGAACACAGAACAGCTAAAAACAGCCATGCTAGTCGCTTCATCGTTTACCTCTAATCTGGAATGGGTATCTGTACGCAAGTTTCGCTCCAAAGTTAAATGCATTTAAATCAATCAACGCTTTGTCGTGTGCTGGATTTTGCAGCCGATTATTGGAGCCGCGGTACCAATGTTTTCCAAACTAAATTGCGGCTCCCGCACTGGAATACCTTCTTTTATACTGCTTTATACTGCGTGCCCTGATGCGAGGCCAGAACGGCACGGAATCATCCCGCTTCTCGACCACCGATGGAGGTATGGTCTTGCAACCCAGTTACGAGCAGTACAATGCGAGCAGGGGAGAGCTCAAAAAGGGGATTCCCCTCAAGAAACATGGTGGACTGGAAGAACGATCTCGCACGAGCTGTTGATCAAGAAGACGAAGCAGTGCTCCGCCAAGCGGCCCTGGCAGGAGTTGCAAAAACCATTCGCTTCCTAAGCAGCCGGCTCTCTTCTGCGGACGATAGAACCAAGTGGAAGGTGGTTCGCGGCTTGGGGGTGGTTGTCAGTGAGCGTGATGCTGTTTCCATCGACCGAGCGCGCGAGCTGCTACGACGTTTTTTCTGGTCGCTCAAAGACGAATCCGGCACTGTTCCATTCGGCGTGCCGGAAGCCATTGGAGAGGTACTTGCAGTTCGGACCGAGTTGCAGGTGGAGTTTCTTTCCATCCTTTGTTCCCTCGCGTACCACCCTGAACTCGTTCAAACCGGACGAATCGAGCGCGGTGTCTTCTGGGCTTTGGGACGGTTAGGGCAGGCGTCGGCACTCTGTTCCCCAGAAGCTGTCAAGGCCGTGACGTGGGCCGCCCAACAACATCCCGATCCCGAAAGTAGGAGGATCGCTGCTTGGGCGCTGCGCCAGTTTGACCAACCCTAGCGCGTTGCCCGTTTCGTGCGCTGTCGCAGGCGTTCTTCAAACCCCTTGCCAAGATATATGCTACAGCCAACTAGCCAGCGCCCTGGGACAGTAGTGAGGCGATTCTAGCCTTTCACGTTCACGTGCGGACCGAAGCCGCCAATCTTCTTGTACTCCAGCGGTGTAGTTTTTTCGGCATACGGTCCCTTCGGGCCGGCGGATTCGAGCACTTCGTCGGCCACGGCAGCGCCACTGAAATTCTTTGCTCCGACATCGCGCACGGATGCTTGACGACTAGCCTGAACAAGAGCAGCGATAATCGAATCCGTCTATTTATTTCTTAACGAGATCAGGTCGGTACGCGGAAATGTCCGGGTATCGCACGAATTCCACGTAGTTTCCTTCAGGGTCCAACGCTAACAGCGCAAATACCCCCGGGCGAACCTGAATGGCGTTTTCGCTGACGAGCTTCACCTTGTTTGCCCTGAGCTGCGTCACGACCGCGTCCATGTCGTCGACAAGAAACGTATTGAAGGCTACCCCTGCCCGCAGGAATGCCCATTTAGGAACCGGAGCCCGTTTGGGAGACTCTACTTTCGGCTGGATCAGCTTTATCCGCTCCCCATAAGGCGTCTGCATGCGCACGATTCTGTATCCATTCGGCGCTGACCGAGCTAGTTTGCTCATCTCGGGAGGGGTTTCCGCGTCGGCCACTTTCTTCAGACCCACGACCTCCGTGTAGAACTTGAGCATGCGATCCAAATCGACGCATACGATACCCACCTCCAGGGGGGCTGTCATCTTCAACTGCCATGGCTGCGCAGCGTTGGACGGCGACGCGGCTTTCTGTGCTGGCTGGCCTGCTTGCGCCAGCAACAGGATTGGAACGACTAAGACCAAGATAACGATTGTGAGTCTCGGTTTCATGGGTGCCTCTCTTGAGCATCATTGATTGGGACTAGTACTTCAGGATTACGGGGGCCGTGGGCCGAAGGATAGCCGGCAAAAACAAATGGAAAGTCTAGTCCTGAACAACAACTTCTAAGGCTAACCGACTCGTGTGTCAACAGGAACTTGTCTAAATCGAAGGAGCTGGTTTTCGGATGGCGGATGAAGCGACTACTCTATGTTGGAGCAAACGCTGTCTGCTTGGAGGTTCTTTGATGTCTTCCGATATCCCGGCTGTTATCCCATGAATGGTCATTGAGAATACCTATGAGCTTTATAGATGTAATCAATTTGACGCTATTGAACCAGTCCCGGGGCAAGTGAGATATCCTTGAACGCGGTGCTGCGCGTCTGGGCGGACGGCATCACCGTTACGACCTCACGGCCTAAAGATTTTCCGGATCGTTTCTGTTCCCAAATTCTCATTTATCTCACGACGGAAGTTCCTTGCCTGCCGTGTAGCTCTCCGCGCAGAATCCCACGTCCAATTTGCCCATTCCACGATGACCAAGTGAAAAGTATTGCCGACAGTTCCAGACTTTTCACCAGAAACGAGTCCGCGTTTAGTTTTGGCGAAGTACAGGTACGGAACGCCGGCGAAGAATTTCGCCGAGACTACACCCTAATCCGTCGATAAGCTAACGAACAGGCGGGGGCAAGGGTGGTTTTGGAAACTCAGTTGATTCTAGCCGACCAATGCGGCCCCAGCGGAGGTGGTAAACCTCGACTGAAGCCACGTC